>CAIVKT010000251.1 GCA_903906615.1 uncultured Bacteroidota bacterium
CCAAGAAGGAGGCCATTGGGTAGACCGCCGTACCATCGAAGATAATTTTTATGGCAATTTACAGAAGCTGGAGCAACACCTTGATGCTGTTAATAATATCGAGATCATAGACACAACAGATAAACATATTTTCTTAGCTCAGTTTATTAATGGCAAACTAATATCTTCAGTTTCCTTCCATGATCTGCCAGATTGGTTTACCACTTATCTGCCATACCTCACCAGCAAAATCAAGTAGCCCAAGGTGCCTCACTTTTGAGTTTGTGGCACACCTGCCCTATCTTTACCAAAACACCCGCTGTGCTTAAAAGAACGATAAAAGCAATTTTATTAGTGTTGCTGTGGCTGCCCGGTCATGGAGCTACTATCAGCGGCACGCTGCCTGCACTAAAGGATTCGTATGTAACCTTGTACAGGTATACCGACCTGGTGGTGTATAATACCACGCCGCCATTTGATATATATACCGACAGCACCGGGCATTTTGAATACCATATAGATGTAACCGGCACCGAGCGGTTCAAAATAACGACAGAGACAGGGGCGGTAACTTTTTATTGCACAGGAGAGAAAAACTATACCCTCAGCGACCAAAATGGCAAGCTGGTGGTGAGCGGCAGCAGCCCCGACATTAATACGCTGCTCCCCAACATCAACAAAGACCTGGCAATATGGCGAAAATCGTTTTGCGCGGATAGCACTAAATTCAGGAAAGTAAAGGCACCGGCAGGTATATTGCAAACGCTGGCCACTATAAAAAGTAAGTACCACACCAACGACAGCGCCACCAATAATGAACTTGGCTATTACTTTGCCGGTGCGGCACTCTTCTTTATGACTAACTCTTATGCCAAGAGCGATGCGGCAGGTGCGCGCAAGCAATCCGAGGCTATAGAGCGCACCTATATTAATGGTAAGCCCGTGCGGCTCTCCGATCCTTTTTACATGGAAATGCTGGATGCGTATATAGCGCCCCTGGCACACAATCCTAATTTTGAGTTATCGAAGGGAGGAGGGTTTGCGGCGAGGTTGCAGGATATGAGCCACTTTAAAAATGACTCCTTAAAAGAACTGGCGGAGGTATTTGTGATCAAGAACTACTATGCCAATAAATGGTACAAGGACGAAGGACAGACCATAGAACAATTTGATGATAAAGTGCGGCAGGTAAGGTCGGGCGCGGCTTTGGGCACTACAAAGCAGTACATACAGCAACTGGTAGCAAGGAGCAATAAAATAGGCAAGGGCATCAAATTCCCGGTAATAACCCTACCTAATGAGTTTCACCACCCTGTGGACATCACACAGGTACACTCACCTTATACGCTGGTCAACTTCTGGGCTACCTGGAGTACCACCAGTAAGGAACAGATGAGGCAGTTTATAACCATGCAGGAAAAATACAAAGACAAGCTGACGATCATCTGTATCTCTATAGACGATAACGAAGCTGCCATGCGCGACTACCTGGCCGGGCTGCACTACGATACCAAATGGCCCAATCTATACAATGGCGATCATGGTAAGTATGTAGACCGGTTGCAACTGGACGCAATGCCCGCGTCTTACCTGCTGGATGCGGATAAACGCATTATAGCCATGCCGGGGCCGAGGGAACTGGCCAGTGAGTTGAAGAAGTATATTAAGTGAATTTTTAAAAGACAAAAGACAAATTCCAGGATACAAATTCCAAATCCCTATGAACAAATCCCAAATTCCAAGCAACAAATACCATACCCCACGCGCCCTGAAAGGACATCATCCCATAGAATAGGGCATCGCCCTATTAACGCGCGATGAACAACGCCCGATGGAAAAAACCACATCATGCCGATGGGCGATGTCAACCGCTATGATATTTCGCCCCTGCAAGGGCTGTGTTGTTTGCATTATCTATCCGGGGCTACACCCCTGGCTGGCATATTGCGCCCCTTCAGGGCTATCCGGCATTCGTCAACTTATTAGCCTGTCATCGTGAGCTTGTCGAACGACAACCTATTAACCTATTAACCAATCACCTGCTTATGGAATTTCCCAAAATTCCCGTCTTTAAGGTGTAGTGCGTAAATTGCGGCTGCTAACGAAAGTAATTTGCCCGGCCATATACACCATAACGACCTCACAGATGAAGAACTGCTTCACGCCTACCGCAGGAGCGGTGATAATCGTTGGCTGGGACATTTGCTGCAACGCTACACTACCCTGCTGTTGGGTGTAGCCCTCAAATACCTGAAGGATAAAGCCGGGGCTGAAGACGCCGTGCAACAGGTGTTCCTGAAGGCGCTCACGGCAATGCCGAAGGAGGAGATACTCAATTTTAAAGGCTGGCTGTACATACTGATGCGCAACCACTGCCTGCAACAGCTACGCGACCGCAACCACAACATAGACGAGGCTGCCCTGGCCTACCTGCCCGCCATACCAAGTAATACCGAAGACATACAATGGCACGAACATACCCTTGCACAACTGGATGCCGCGCTAAAGGAATTGAACACAGAGCAGAAAACAACGATAGATCTTTTTTACCTAAAAAAGTGCAGCTATGAGCAGATCATTGCGCAAACAGGCTATACCTTTATGCAGGTGAAAAGCTACATACAAAATGGCAAGCGGAACCTGAAAACTATATTGCTGAAAAAACAAAAAGAAGCGTGAGCGAGGCAAACAACATACCACACCAGGGCGGCAAGCCGATACCCGAAGATAAGCTGATGGCTTACCTGGAGGGCAGGCTATCGGCACAGGAGCAGCACGAGGTAGA
>CAIVKT010000252.1 GCA_903906615.1 uncultured Bacteroidota bacterium
ATCCTGTGCCGCTGGGGCCTATTGCCAGCACTTCTGATACGGCAAGCGTAGTGGCTATATACAATGTGGATACGATCAGCCATATACCTATGTCGGCTGTGGTAGTGATCAGGCAATATGCTGCGGATACCACTACCGGCACACCGGGTACTACCTTTGACGACAGCTTTTATATAAATGATACGCTGGGCATTGTACAAATGAGCCTCGACCATCCGCTGCACGCCATCAACAGGTTTTGGCGGTTGAAAAGGTATAAGATCGTGAGGTAAGCGAAAATCCGTAATTTTGCAGTTCCATGAAGTCTTTTAATGTACCGGCGCATTACCGCAGCCCTTTAGTAACGGCCATAAAGCAGCAACGCAAGGCAGGCGATAAAATGAAGAAGGACCACGAGCCTACTATTTTAGAGTTGGGCTCGCTGCACATCATCCTCGCGCGCCATTTTGGGTTTTGCTATGGGGTGGAGAATGCCATAGAGATAGCCTTCAGGGCAATTGAGGAGAATAATGGCAAGCGCATATATCTGCTGAGCGAGATGATACACAACCCCGGCGTGAATGCCGACCTGCAGGCGCTGGGTGTGCAATTCATCATGGATACCAAGGGCAATATGCTGATGGATATCAACGAATTGAGGCCTGATGATGTGGTGATCATACCCGCTTTTGGTACTACGCTCGAGCTGGCCAAGGTACTTCGTGATAAAGGTATAGACCCCACCCACTACGAGACCACCTGCCCCTTTGTAGAGAAAGTATGGAACCGTGCCGAGAAGATAGGTGATGATGGCTACACCGTAGTAGTGCATGGCAAGCCGGGGCATGAAGAAACACGGGCCACCTTCTCCCACAGCAAGGCGCACACGCCTACAGTAGTGGTGAAGGATATGGCACAGACAGAATTACTGGCGCAATACATAACTGAAGAATTACCGGCAGGGCAGTTTTACGAAGATTTTAAGGGACAGTTCTCTGATGGCTTTGATGTGGCCAAAGACCTGCAACGCATAGGCGTGGTGAACCAGACCACCATGCTGGCCAGCGAGACACAAGCCATAGCCGACTACCTGAAACAGGAAATACTCCTTCACTACCGCACACCTGCGCATAGAAGCACGGAACGCTTCGCGGAAACACGGGACACCTTGTGCTACGCCACCAACGATAACCAAAGCGCTGTGCAGGGTATGCTGGAGCAGGATGCAGATATGGCGCTGGTGATAGGGGGCTACAACAGCTCCAACACATCGCACCTCGCCGAGCTGTGCGAATTGAAATTGCCCACGTATTACATTAGCGATGAGCATTGCCTGGTATCGAAAGAGGAGATACGCCATTTCGATCTGCACACGCATACCGAGATAACGACCAATGGTTATATGCCCTTGCACAGGCCCATGCGGGTGATGATCACCTCCGGCGCTTCCTGCCCCGATGCGTTGGTAGAGCGTGTGATGAGCCGACTGGCTGACCTTACAGGTAACGCCGCAGCTATTGCGAAGGCCACGGAAGAATGGGAAAACCCCCACCCCTAAAGGGGAGTGCCGTTTGGTTATTTTGCGGCTACTTCACCACCTTATAGTGATTGTAAATAAGTAATTCCTCGTTACCGGTTATCGCATCCACAATACGGTCACTGTCTGAGCTAACGATCACGTTTTTAAAATCTTTCAGCTCGGTGTATTTATTGTGCGGGTACTGCACGCACATCCATTTGTCTTTGCCTATGCGGTCAAATCTTTTTACGATGGCAGATACAGGCAGTGGCTTCTTGTTGCCATTATCATCTTTGTAGTGATGGGTTGAATCTATATAACTTTTGTAGAGCGAGTAATAATGAACTGAATCATAATCGGAGATGTGGCCCATCACACTGTCACGGCTGTCGTAGCAGAAGAATTCGTAGGTGGTGTCCTTCACCTGTTGCGGCCTGTGAAAGTAAAACTCAGGTACTGTGAATACGTAAGTGGTAACAGCATTGTTTTGTTCGTTGCCTCCTTCGCCCCGTTCTGCGCTTGCTTTTGCATCACCCTCTACCTCTGTTGTTTTATAATACTTGCGTACGGTAAGGTGCTTACGGCCGTTTGCTGCATTGGTCACAACGGTAGTGTCTTGCCTTACAATGGTATGTTTGTCTTCGTCCAGTTCCGAGCGGTAGTTGTTCACCACATCCAGTGCGGTCCAGGAGTCGGGGCTTGTTCTTTCGTACTTATAGGGTATGGTGGTTATAGAGCGGGGGCGTGGTGTGCCGTCTGCGTCTATATGGGTATGCAGGTAATCGTAGTGCGTTTTTATCAGCGATATGGAATGTATGGCCGAGGTATTGGTAAGCGTATCCATATCTATCGGGTGGTGATTGATGTCGTAGCACTCATACTTCAGTATAGTATCGTTGTTGTCTACAGGCCATGGCGAGTAGAACTCCGGCAGCAGGAAGTAACGCACCGTATCCTTTCCGCTGTTGTGCACCACAGGCTGATCGTCATCGTCGGCAACAATAATTGCGGGATCAGATGTGGTTGTTTTCTTTTTCTTTTTGTCCTGTGCCATTACATGGGCTATGCCCAGGCCCATGCAGAAAAGGAAGATGATCAGTCCTGTTTTTTTCATGTGTTTAGTTTAGTTCTACTACAAGGTCGTTGGTGTTCACTAATGTGCCATCGGCCAGTTCTATATTGCTCACAGTGCCATCAAAGGGCGCGGTGATGATAGTTTCCATCTTCATGGCTTCGATGATGAAGAGCTGCTGGTTCTTCTTCACCGCATCGCCTTTCTTCACCAGCAGTTTGGAGAGCATGCCCTGCAATGGCGCGCCTATCTCCCGCTCCTTGTCTTTATTGGCTTTCTTATTTTCTTTGCGCTCTGTCTTTACCGATGTATCGCGTACTTCCACATTGCGTGTCTGCCCGTTCAGCTTAAAGAATACCGTACGGTTGCCTTTATCATCCACCGGGCCTATGCTCAGCAGCCTGATGAGGAGTGTCTTGCCGCGGGCTATCTCTACGGTAGTATCTTCACCCACCTTCATGCCATACAGGAAGAGTGGGGTAGGTACCACCGATACATCGCCATACTGGCGGTAGAACTTCATGTAGGCATCAAACACCTTGGGGTAGAAGATAGCAGACAGCAGGTCGGTTATAGTAAGGTCGTTGCCATATTGCTCCTGCAATGCCACTAACGCCTTATCCAGGTCTATAGGTGGCAGGTGCTTGTTTGGCCTGTCGGTATAAGGGTGCTTGTCTTTGAGTATGATCTGTTGCAGCGCTTTTGGAAAGCCGCCTTCCGGCTGTCCTATCTCACCCATGAAAAATTGCTGCACCGATTCGGGGAAGGAGATGCTTGCGCCTTTCTCCATCACATCCTGCTCACTCAGTCCGTTGGCTACCATGAACTGCGCCATGTCGCCCACCACCTTTGAGCTTGGGGTCACCTTTACTATGTCGCCAAACATATCATTGACAGTGGCGTACATATCCTTTATCTGCTCAAATTTATCTCCCAGTCCTAAGGCTATTGCCTGTGGTTTCAGGTTACTGTACTGCCCACCCGGTATCTCGTGATGGAACACCTCTGCTGCGCCTGCTTTTAGACCCGACTCAAACGGGTAATAATATTCACGCACAGCTTCCCAGTAGTTACTGAACTGGTTCAGCTTCTTCATGTCGTAGTGGTTCTCGCGCTCATTGAAGCGCATCATTTCTATCACCGAGTTCATATTGGGCTGCGAGGTGAGGCCGGAGAGTGAGCCTATCGCGCAGTCCACCACATCTACACCGGCCTCTATGGCCATGAGGTACGTAGCGGGTTGCAATGAAGATGTATCGTGTGTGTGCAGGTGTACCGGCAACTTCACAGTATCTCTTAATGCCTCAACTAATATCTTCGCCGCATACGGCTTCAGCAAGCCCGACATATCCTTTATGGCTATGATGTGCGCCCCTGCGTTCTCCAGGTCTTTGGCCATGCGCAGGTAGTAGTCGAGGCTATACTTGGTGCGCTTAGGGTCCATGATGTCACCTGTATAGCAAAGCGCCCCTTCAGCCAGGCCGCCGGTACGCTTGCGCACCATTTCTATACAGGGCGCTATATTCTGCATCCAGTTCAGTGAATCGAAAATGCGGAAAATATCCACACCCTTCTCCCACGATTGTTCTACAAACTTTTCGATAACATTGTCAGGGTATGCCGCATATCCCACGCCATTGCAGCCCCTGATGAGCATTTGCAGCAGCACATTGGGCACTGCTTTTCTAATCGCCTCCAGCCTGCGCCATGGGTCTTCATTCAGGAAACGCATGCACACATCAAAAGTTGCGCCGCCCCATACTTCCATACTAAAGGTTTGCGGAAAGGCTATCGCAAAACTCTTGGCCACCTTTAGCATATCGTTGGTGCGCATACGGGTAGCTAACAGGCTTTGGTGCGCATCGCGCATTGTAGTATCTGTATAGTGTATCTTCTTTTCGTTGCGCAGCCATTCGCTGAATTTATCCGGACCCAGCTCTGTGAGCAGTTCTTTAGTACCCTTGGTGTAGGGTACGGTTGTATCTACATCGGGCAGTATCGGTTTTTCAAATACCCGCTCGTTCTTCACCTTTACATCGGGGTTGCCATTCAGCGATACCTCTGCCAGGTAGTTGAGCATGCGTGTGCCCCTGTCGAGGCGTAGCGTGTAGGTAAACAGCTCGGGATGTTCCTGAATGAAATTCACAGTGGCATGACCCGAAAGGAAATCTTCATTAGTTACGAGGTTCTCGAGGAACTGTATGTTGTTCTTTACCCCGCGTATACGGAACTCGCGCAGGGCGCGGTGCATCTTCGATGCTGCATCTTTGATGGAGTTGCCGGAGGTACTCACCTTCACCAGCATAGAATCGAAGAACGGGCTGATCTTCATGCCGGGGTAGGTGCTGCCCTCATCCAGCCGCACACCGAAGCCTGCGGCATTGCGATAGGTAACAAGTGTGCCATAATCGGGCTTAAAGTCGCTCAGCGGGTCTTCTGTAGTAATGCGGCATTGAATCGCAAAACCTATCTTAGGTATCTTAGCCTGGTCGCCCAGCCCTATTTCCGGGTCTGACAGTTTATGCCCTGCGGCTATGAATATCTGTGTTTTAATGAGGTCCACACCCGTTATCATTTCTGTTACGGTATGCTCCACCTGTATGCGTGGGTTCACTTCTATAAAGTAAATGCTCTGCGCATCATCCACCAAAAACTCTACTGTGCCCAGGTTGTTGTACTTCACCGCCGTGGTTATCTTTACGGCATAACCATACAGCTTATCCAGCGTATCCTGCCTTAGCGCCGACGATGGCGCCATCTCCACCACCTTCTGAAAGCGGCGCTGTACCGAGCAGTCGCGCTCGTACAGGTGTACTATATTGCCATGCCTGTCGGCGGCTATCTGTACTTCTATGTGCTTGGGGCGTTCTACAAACTTTTCAAGGAATACGGTATCATCACCAAAAGCATTCTTTGCTTCGCTGCGCGCCTCTGGGAAAGACTTTTGCAGGTCGGCATCGCTGCGCACCACGCGCATGCCACGGCCACCACCGCCCGATGCTGCTTTGAGCATGAGTGGGTAACCTATGCGGTTGGCCTCGCTTAGGGCTATTGTTACATCGGTAAGTGTAGCAATATTGCTTTCTATAAGTGGTATGCCGGCTTTCCTCGCTACTTCTTTGGCAGTGACCTTGTCGCCCAGCGCAGCCATAGCGCTGGCATCTGGGCCTATGAATATGATACCTTCCTCGCTGCACCTGCGGGCAAATGTGGCATTCTCCGACAGGAAACCATAACCGGGATGTATGGCATTGGCGCCGCACTCCAGCGCTATCTTTATGATGCCCTCTATGTCCAGGTAGGGCTTCAGTGGTTCTTTATCTCCGCCCACCTGGTAGGCTTCGTCTGCCTTGTAGCGGTGCAGTGAATAACGGTCTTCGTATGTGTATATAGCTACGGTAGGTATGTTCAGCTCAGTTGCCGCGCGCGATATGCGTATGGCTATTTCCCCCCGGTTGGCAATTAATATTTTTTTGATGTTCATTTTCAGTAGTGATGTATAGGTTACAAATATAA
>CAIVKT010000253.1 GCA_903906615.1 uncultured Bacteroidota bacterium
TGCCATCCTGGCCTTTACGGGGCTGCTGGCTGCAATGCACGATCACCTGCTCAAAGGCGGTATTGAACCGAAACTCAAATATATGCCTGCCGATCACCTGCTTCATGCTTTTGCTCACCTTTAGCTCGTTGGGAAACAATACAAAACGAGGATCGGGCGACCACCACATGAGCGGATCGTCCTCATTGTACCAAGGGAATATACCGCTATGATATGCGAGCAAAAGCCGCGCTGCGCTTAGGTCTCCGCCTACAGCCAGCAGTCCGTCGCTCTCGGCTTCTTCAACCGGCGGAAACCACAAATTGTCATCAAGCAGGTATACAGGCATGTAGCATTAAAAATAGTAGATAGAGGCGTAAAACTACAGAAGAAGTACCTTCAAAAAAGCATAATTAAATTATATTTTCACACCATAGCACGAACAGGAATCAGCACAAGCATCTATTTATCATGTATTTACCAACTGTTGTGAAGAATATGTGATTTTATCAACAATAGTCTATAAATTCGTAATTCATTAGTATCGACATGAACGTAATACTGGAAGTAGAAGTAGATGAGGCGACGGGTAACGCATACGAATCTTTGAGTGCAGATAATAAAAAAGATTTTATACTGGATGTGACAGAAATGATGCAAAACCGCACCGGCTATGGCCGTGCGGGCGCTATGAGGATAAAACAATTGCTGGACGAAATACGAAAAGACGCAGGCGCAGAAAGCAAGTTCAACCCGGAAATATTATATGAATTAATGCGGCATGAAGATGAGTAAACCTTTGTTTTACAATTCCCCGGCCAAATGATGATCAGACAGCAAAGGAACTGCCGCAGCCGCAGGAACTGCTCGCATTGGGGTTTTTGAACACAAAGCCGCGTGCGTTAAGCCCGTCTGAATAGTCTACCTCCATACCAAAAAGGTATATGCCATGCGCATTTTTCATGATCACAGGTATGCCTTCAATGTTGTGTATCTCATCGTCGGCCTCCTGCTTATCAAAGCCCAGCACATAGCTAAGGCCGGAGCAACCACCACCCTTAACGCCTATGCGCAGGTACTGGCCCTGCTCGAATGACGGCTCTGCCATCAGCCTTTTTACTTCATTAACTGCATTAACAGAAAGTTTTATCGGGGCGCTGATCATTGTTTCCATACGAGAACTATTTATGCAAATTTACGACTACTCTGCACCCCTTCCAAATATGGCCTTGTAAAGTATTGATAATATCAATAATGATATAGTCGCTATATCGGGAGCATTTTGTTGGCGAACATTTTTTACATTTGCCTCCTGCAAAAATAAAACCATTATGGCTGAGACTACAGAACAGGTAATTGAAGATACATCGGTACAGATGAAGAAGTCTATAGGGCACCTTGAGGTGGAACTGACCAAGATAAGGGCCGGCAAGGCGACACCACAAATAGTGGATGGCATATATGTTGATTACTACGGCAACCCTACCCCACTGGCACAGGTAGCCAATGTGCTGACCCCGGATGCACGCACCATCACCATACAGCCATGGGAAAAGAATATGCTGGGACCGATAGAAAAAGCGATCATTGCATCTAATATAGGACTGAACCCGCAGAGCGATGGTATTTATATACGCCTGTTCCTGCCGCCACTTACCGAAGAGCGCCGTAAAGAGTTTGTAAAAAGAGCATTGGGCGAAGGCGAACAAGCCAAGGTAGCCATACGCAGCACCCGCCGTGAGAATATAGAGCAGATAAAGAAAATGCAGAAAGACGGCCTGAGCGAGGATATAGCCAAGGATGCCGAAGCGCGCATACAGGCCACTACAGATAAATATATAGCCCTGGTAGACCAGCATTGCAAAGACAAGGAGAAAGAGATAATGACTGTTTAATTTTAATGGCTCAATTGCTGAATAGCTCAATGACTCAATGAAATTTCTCAATTGCTCAATGATTCAATTGAGTGTATGGTAAAGTAAATTTCAGTACAAAGCATTTTATACAATGGACAAACTGCATCAACAAATACTACTGCTGTTTTCCATACCTATCTATGCCATCATCATTCCGCTGGAGATAGTGTTGAGCAATTTCAGGCGAGCGCATTTTTATAGCTGGAAGGAGACGATAATGAATGTGTACCTGAACCTGCTGAATGCAGGTATAGACCTGGTATTGAGAATAGTTATCGGCCTTTCGCTGCTCAGTTTTTTCTTTCAGTATCATCTCCACATCAGTTGGAACCCTATAGTTTACTGGGTAGTATTATTATTTGCTGAGGACTTCCTTTTTTGGGTAGAGCATTTAGTGGACCATAGCAGCAGGGTGTTTTGGGCAGTGCATGTAACCCATCATTCATCGCCGGAGTACAATCTATCAACGGGGTTCAGGTCATCAGTGTTTATGCCGGTGTATAAGTACCTGTATTTCATCCCGCTGGTGTTGCTCAACTTTCGCCCGGCCGATGTGATCTTCATGTACTCCATCACACAGATCTACGGCATACTGGTGCATACACAGACTGTGAAGAAGTTGCCCAGGTGGATAGAATTCTTCTTTGTAACCCCATCGCATCACCGCGTACACCACGCCAGCAATATCCCCTACCTTGACCGCAACATGGGTATGACCTTTATTATCTGGGACAGGATGTTTGGTACATTCACAGAGGAGATGGATGACGAAGTGCCGCACTATGGCATCACTAAGCCAATAGCCAGGCCTTTTCACCCGGTACACATTGTGACCCATGAATGGGTGGAGATAGGCAAGGACCTGAAGAAAAGCAAATCGCTGAAGGACAAACTGAACTACTTGTTTCGCCCGCCGGGATGGAGCCATGACGGCAGCACCAAAACCACTAAAGAACTACAAACCGAGTGGAAGACAAACAGATAGCTTATCTTTAGTGTGCTTAAACCGGGAACAATGCGCTGCTTACTTTTCCTACTTTTCATTGGCCTGCTCACTTCCTGCGGCAGGCATACGTGTAAAAACACTGACCCAATATTTGATAACTACAGGCCCACCGACCAGGAATACAAAGCAGAGCTGGTGAAACAGATAAGGCTGGAGGACCCTGCGAAAGTGCATTATTGGATAGACCGGTATATTGAGATCAGCAAGAAGCCCTTTATGAGTGTAAGTGTGCAAGGAGATGGGCTGTGCGCTACTATGATGATAGACCTGAAGAACCCGAATAAGCTAAAGCACTTCAAGAACGTAAGAGGCTTATCTTATTCGGGCGCTGAAATAAAGGGATTGCAGTATTATACGGATAGCACTGCCGGTATTTATAATTTCATTTTTGAGGAAGGGAACGTTGGTGATTGACCTGCACACATTACACTGTTTAAAGCCTCACCTTTTCTCATGTAGCCCACGGCTTAAAAGCCGTGGCTATTGAAAACCTTCAAAAATATCCGATGTACAACATTTGCATCAATCAAGTAGAAAAGTGAGCGCATGATCTGTGAATCAGGAATTGATATGCATGATTTTGTTTGTGGGTTAGTAAAGCATCTTTGAAGTACAAAAGAGCGTAAAGAAAGCAATACAGCCAACACCATTTAGTTATAGTCTGTATAGGGCTTATTGATAGTGCATGTAGCGAGTTCCGGATGCGCAGGCTAACATCCGGGAACA
>CAIVKT010000254.1 GCA_903906615.1 uncultured Bacteroidota bacterium
GCGGATTTCTTCGGCGATCATCGTTTTAATGGGTATAGCTATACCTCCATAGCCGCAACCGGTGGGTATGCGTATACGCAGGTAATATGCAAACGCTTTTTTATTACCGGCGCGCTGAGTGCAGGCTGTGGTATAGGGTACTCATCTATAGCGGGCGACAACATGAACAGAAGCAGCAGTAAAGCAGGCCCTGAGTATATAGCCAACGGGAAATTTGCAGCAGGGTATACCACTGACAAATATTTTGCCGGGGTTACGTATGTGCGGGTGGTAACGGAGATCAATTCGGTAGTGCCGCATACCTGGCAGCAGGATAATATGGGCAACTTCCGCTTTACTGTTGCCGAGCGTTTCCGGCTGAAGAAGTCGCTGATCCCTAAGTCGGACGTGATCAAGATAGAGTAGGTGTTTTCTACTGGCCGGTGAAGCAAGGGTAGGAGTGCGTATAGGTGTGCCACACTTTTGAAGTGTGGCACAACTACGTGCTGCTGTTATTCCATTAATTCCTTACCTTGCCGCACACAAAACAAACAAATGAAAATCATTTCTTCTTTAACCTTAATTACAACGATAGCGGTTATGTCTTCTTTCGGTAATGGCGGGGGCGATGCTGCCGGTAATAATCCGTTCCTCACAGCGAGCAAGCTGCCGTACCAGGCGGCAGATTTTGCGAACATCAAAAGCACCGATTTCAAGGATGCGTATGATGCGGGCATAGCCCAGCAGCAGCAGGAGTATGCGCAGATTGCCAACAACACAGCCGCACCCACGTTTGAGAACACGCTGGTGGCGCTGGAGCGCAGCGGCATCATACTGCGCAGGGTGAATGGTGTGTTCGGGCTGCTGAGCAGTGCGAACACCGACCCTGTATTGCAGGCGCTGGGCGAAGAGGTGGCCCCCAAACTAGCATCGCTGAACGATGAAATGTACCTGAACAGCAAGCTGTACAAAAGGGTAGAGGCGGTATACAATGCCATGAAAAGCGGCAAGTACAAGCCCGCCACGGCTGAGGATAAGCGGCTGGTGGAGTTTTATTACCAGCACTTCCAGATGGCAGGCGCTAACCTGAACGATGCAGACAAGGAGGCGCTGAAAGCGCTGAATAAGGAAGACGCGGGACTGAGCGCAAAATTCACCAACCAGTTGCTGGCTGCTGCCAAGGCAGGTGCGCTGGTAGTAGATAATAAAACTGACCTGGCCGGGCTGAGCGATGGCGCTATAGATGCCGCCGCGCAGAATGCTAAAAACAATAAGATGGACGGCAAGTGGATGATACCCTTGCAAAACACCACGCAGCAGCCAGACCTGCAATACCTGACCAACCGCGCCACGCGCGAAAAACTCTTCAACGCATCGTGGATGAGGGCCGAGCATAACGACAGCAACGACACGCGCGCTACCATAAGCCGCCTGGCACAGATAAGGGCCAGCAAGGCCAAGCTGCTGGGCAAGCCCAACTTTGCCGCTGTGACATTGCAAGACCAGATGGCCAGGAACCCGGAGGCAGTGGAAGCCTTCCTGGCCAAGCTGATACCTGCCGCCACTGCCAATGCTGCGGCAGATGCCAAGGACCTGCAGGCGCTCATAGACCGGCAGAAAGGCGGCTTTAAGCTACAGCCATGGGATTGGAATTACTACTCGGAGCAACTGCGCAAAGAAAAATTTGACCTGGACGAGAACGAGCTGAAGCCTTACTTCGAGATAGGCAATGTGCTAAAGAATGGTGTGATGTATGCGGCTACGCAGTTGTACGGCATCACCTTTAAAGAGCGTAAAGACCTGCCGGTATACAACAGTGATGTGCGTGTATTCGAGGTGTTTGATAAAGACGGCAGCTCTATGGCGCTGGCTTATTTCGACTACTTCAAGCGCGACAATAAGAATGGCGGCGCATGGATGGACAATATGGTGGGCCAGAGCAAGCTGCTGGGTACCAAGCCTGTTATCTACAACATCTGCAACTTTACGAAGCCTGCACCGGGCCAGCCCGCGCTCATCAGCTTTGATGATGTGACCACTATGTTCCACGAGTTCGGGCACGGGCTGCACGGCCTGTTTGCGAGCCAGCAATATCCAAGCCTCAGCGGCACGGCCACAGCAAGGGATTTCGTGGAGTTCCCATCACAATTCAACGAGCACTGGGCCA
>CAIVKT010000255.1 GCA_903906615.1 uncultured Bacteroidota bacterium
CCAGGGTAAAGGTATTTTCTCCCTTTGTCTTTTTGCTGTTGGCGTCGTCAGAGTACATATTTACTACCGAGTCGAAACTTGCACCGCCCTTCAGCATTGCTATAGCGCTGTCCATCCTCGCCTTTGCAGCAGTATCTGTACGCACATCCTGGCTGCCTTGTTTGGTCATCACTATGATGTGCCTTTCTTTAGCAGAGTCCGGCAATGTTTGCTTGTCCACTATTTTTGTCATCCTGTACCCACCGTTCTCAAAATATGGCCCGTAGATTGCGCCTGTTGGCAGGCCCATCAATGTATCCGAATAACGCGACAGGAATGTCTTTTTATTCACATAGGCGCCGGAGAATGAATTGGTCTCATCGCTTTTGCTGTTCACAAAAGATTTGTCGTCTTTCGTTGCGGCAAAGTCTGCTTTGATATCATTGAGCGCATTTACCTGGCGCGCTGTATCTGATGACGATGGGTTGATGTCGAACGATACATATTCTATAGTGCGCGTAGGCTGGTCTGTTTCAAACATAGCAGCATGCTGTTGCATATACGCCTTGATGTCATCGTCAGTTACTTTTATTTCATTATCCGGTATTGATGTGAACGGAATTTTTACATACCTGATAGATGCTATTGACCCCTGGTCTGCCGCTGTGCGTTTAGCAGCGTACATTGGCGAGTAGATTCCGCCGGTATACATAGCGTTGAATTTATCAACGCGCGCCATGCGCTTCACATATTCTTTTACTGTTGCCCAGTTCTCAGCAAGTTTACCGGTCGGGTCTATTTTTTGTGGGGCCTCTGCAAGCTGTTGCTCCAGGTACTTGATGATAGACGGATCAAACTGGTTCGTCTGCGAGTTGATGAATATTTTCTGGCCGTCTATCTGGAAGCTCCTGATCATCGGGTGGGCGTTCTGTCCGTAGATCAGTTCCTTCTCTTCATCCTTGGTTACCTGGATGCCGAGCTTATCGCACTGCTCATCGATCACTGTTTCGTAAATAACCATCTGCACCACTTGCTCATCCATCTGTGCGCGGGAGGCATCATCAAGCGTACGCGTGTTATTATATACAGCGTTCAGCGTTTCATACTCTTTCAGTCTTTGCTGGTATACCTTGGGATCTATCTTTGTCCCGTTTACTTTCATCACGTTATTATCGTGGCCGCCGAAGAAGCTTCCGAAAGAACCGTTACGGGCATCAGATATGATAAACCCGATCAAAGCGATAGCGATCACGGCACCGGCTATTTTTCCGTACCTGTTTCTGATAGTTTGTATTACAGACATTGTTAGATTTTATTACTTTTTTTATAAGGACGGCAAATTTATGCGAAAAATTGGATTTTGTAGCCTTTTTACGGATTATTCCTTTTTATTTTTAAATATAACCATCCGCATTATTTGTTTGAACACCAATATCCGTTGCTTTCACCCTGTTATATAGGACACAGAAATCTCGGAAATTTAAATGTTGAAAGACTATTGTGAAAACTCTCTCGAACAAGCGGCGTGGGCCTCCCCTTTAGGGGTTGGGGGGTTGAGCGCTGTCCTGAAATCATTATTTTCCTTCCACTTCATAGAAATCCCTTCCACCTCATGGAATTTTGGCACCATGCCACAATTCCAATCATTTGATTATCAACATTTTATGATTTTGGTACGCCGTTGGTTATATACCTATCAAATCGAAACAATCAAACCAATCATAACTCTCCCGATAGCTATCGGGACAAAAAACTAAAAAATGAAAAACATCATCTCTAAAGTATTCGTAGCAGCAGCCATCATCGTAGGTGCATCAGCTACTTCTTCTTTCGCTCAGGCTACAGCAACTGCTTCTGCAACTGCTAACATCATCACTCCGATAACAATAGCACTGGTGACCAATATGAATTTCGGTAACATTGCAGTATCTCCTACATCAGGCGGTACTGTAGTTCTCGCCCCTGCCAGCACTCGTACCAGCACTGGCGGCGTTACGCTCCCTGCTACTACCGGTACTGTTGCTGCTGCCAACTTCACCGTATCAGGCGCTACTGGTTACACTTACGCAATCACTTTGCCTACTACTGCTACACTTAGCGATGGTTCTTCGCACACCATGGGTATGAGCGCTTTCACCAGCACACCATCAGGTACAGGCGTACTCACCGGCGGCTCACAAACACTTACTGTTGGTGCAACTCTTACAGTATCTGCTGCACAGGCTCCTAACAGCTATACTAACTCTACTGCAGTTCCGGTAACAGTTAACTACAACTAATCTTATAGTAGATAGTAGTTAGTCCCGAACCTAAAAGTCTTTACATCATTCAATATAAAAACATTTAACTCGGTTTGAGTAAACAATGGCCTTCCCCCAGTCTTGGGGGAGGGTTTTTTGCTTTTACAGTATCCCGCGCAGGAAATTTGAGGTATTCATACAGTACATCTTTCATGGTATGGTTTTTTTATTGTTATTCTTTCTGTGTGTGGATAACTGTGTGTTCGCGCTGTAAATATTTAGGGCAAATGCTGATAACTAATTAATTGACTGGCGTTTAGCTGAGTTATCCCATCGTTTCCCGATTTTCTAACAGCGTTCTACGATATTAAGATTGTGCTTTTTACCCACACCGTTCCTTATCCACAATCCACACTTTTTTTGTGAGATTAGCTTGTTTATTGCTTTTCGGCTGTGGGTAATGGTATAAATGTTTGTGGATAAAGTAGCTGATCGCATATCCGCAATAGGAGCAGAAAATTTTATTCCCCATTTCCACACCCTTAATAATAGTACTTAAAGTTTTTAAAAAAATAAAATACTATTAATAGGAGTGTGGGTAAGTGGACGGAAAACGGTTTGTTCTGCATTTTAAGTAATTTTGTTCAACTATATTTTACATCTGTATGGATACGGATACACTGCAACAGGTTGGTTTTTTAGATATGGACATAGATCCGTCGCTTGATCTTTTTGATGAGATCAATAAATTGAAAAAAGAAAAGAACGCTATAGTACTCGCGCACTACTACCAGGAGCCGGATATACAAGATATAGCAGACTACATTGGCGACAGCCTGGGCCTGGCGCAGAAGGCTGCTACTACTGATGCGGAGATCATTGTTTTTGCAGGCGTTCATTTTATGGCGGAGACAGCCAAGATTCTCAACCCACACAAAAAAGTTCTGCTGCCCGATCTCCGTGCCGGTTGTTCTTTAAGTGATAGTTGTCCGCCAACTTTGTTTAAAGCATTCAAAGACAAACATCCCGATCATCTCGTTATTTCTTACATCAATTGTTCTGCCGGTATAAAAGCATTAAGCGATATTATTTGCACATCATCAAATGCTCAACAGATAGTGGAGAGTTTACCCAAAGAGCAGAAGATTATTTTTGCACCGGATAAAAACCTGGGCGGTTACATCAATAAAAAGACCGGCAGAGATATGTTGCTTTGGAATGGCGCATGTATGGTGCATGAAATATTTTCTACAGAGAAGATAACCAAATTAAAGAACAGAAACCCGGATGCAAAACTTATAGCGCACCCTGAGTGTGAAGAAGCTGTATTAAAGCTGGCAGATTTTATTGGCTCTACAACCCAATTATTAAAATACGCGGAAAAAGATAGCGCGGGTTCTTTCATTGTAGCTACCGAGGCAGGTATCTTGCATAAGATGAGGCAAAATGCACCTCAAAAGACATTTATAGCTGCACCACCCGATAATTCCTGTGCGTGTAACGACTGCCCGCATATGAAGCTCAATACATTGGAAAAACTATATTTATGTATGAAATATGAACAGCCGGAGATCACTATGGATGAAGACATCCGGCTCGCTTCAAAGATACCAATTGACCGCATGTTGCAATTAAGTACGCAGTTAGGTTTAATTGGTTAAAAAAAAGCAAATATCTACCTGTTTTAAGTTATTTTTTTATTATTTCAGAATATCACCTAATTTAGCCACAAATTCGAAAACATTTTTTATGAAGAAATTGAACATTTTTAAAAGCTTCCTGCTTCTTGCTTTGCTCGGTGCAGCAGGTTCATTGAACGCACAGATCGTTGTACATCCGAATGCTTATGGTAATGTACCTGCAGGTTTTCCAACAAACTGGTATAAGGACATGGCCAATGTAAGGGTTGATGTAAATAGCCCGAGTGCTATAGCAGGCGAGAAAGCCGCATCAGCTGCTATTGTAGGCGCAAGTGATTGGCCGGACATCAGGGATACGTTTCTTTACAACCTCCCTATTGTTATGGATCTGACATCTGATTCCAACTTATGCTCGGTTACTGCTGTCGATATGACCGGCAAGATCGCAGTGGTATGGCGCGGCGATTGTTATTTCACACAAAAAGCGCTTAATGCACAACACGCTGGCGCTTTAGCATGTATTATCATCAATGAGTTGCCGGGCGCAGCTCCGTTTTCTCCGGGCTATGTAGCCTCGGGTGGCGCGGTAACTATTCCTGTTATTATGATTGGCAACCTGGATGGTATTGCTATCGCCAACCAATACAGGCTTGGACCGGTTAATATGACTATCTCTCCATGGGGTTATAATTATGGTGCGGATCTCGGTATCATACCACACGGTGCCAGCCGTTGGCACAATAATGCGATACCTTACAACCAGCTTATATCAAGCGGTAGCCCGCTTCCTTATCAGGGTGTTGATGGTGCATGGGTTGCCAACTTCGGCCAGCATGATATAACGAACGCTAAGCTTTCTACCAACGTTACTTTTACGCCTGCAACCGGTGGTTCAGGCACTTCGATTCATAGCGACAACATTACGGTTCCTACTTTTCATGTTTCCGACTCTATACTGGCTATGTACCCTATAGCTTATGACTATACTTCGGGTATCACAGGCAAAGGTAAAGTTACTGTTAACTACTCTTTGTCTTCTGATTCAACCGATCTATATCCTTCAAATGATACTGCCAGCGAATCTTTCTATCTTACAGATAGCCTCTATGCTAAAGGTGCATACGATTTTGTGAATAACAGGCCTATATCACAGAATTATGAAGGTCCTGCAAGTCTTGCATCCGGTAATAGCTTTTATATCTGGGGCAATATGTATTACGTCAACAAGCCAGGTTCTGCTGCTTCACAGGTTCAGTGGGGTATGTCTGCTGCTTCTGATACCACCGGCCCTTTCACCGGCATTCCCACAATGAACGTTTATGTATTCCAATGGATAGAAGGTATGAACGGTGAGCCTGTTGATAGCCTTGTGGAAAATGGTGAGTTACAATTGGTAGGTCTTGGTATTAAAGACTTCACCCATCACTTACCTGCTGATACTTCAGGTGGTTTCTTCAATGTTGCTATCCTGGATTCAAATGGCCTTGGAGCTCAGCCGTTGCTCAATGCCAGCAGTTGGTATTATGTTGCTGCCGAAGTACCAACAGGTTATTTCATGGGTTGCGATGGTGTTGGAAATACGTTCCCGCGCATTTACGGTCGTTGGGAGAATAATGTAGTTGAATATGGTTCTCCGCTTTGGCCTGCAAACAGGTACAGCGATGCTACGGCCCAGGTTTTTGAATTCGGACAGGCTATGGCACCATGTGCTTTTGGTGGTAATTTCCGTCCCGATTCTGTTATTTACAGCACGCAGATTGGTCTTATCCCTTCTGTTTCTATGATCGTAAATAACACGCCGATCACCGACACTACTACACATGGCGGTGGCGCAGGTGTTAAGAGTGTTTCTTCTTTCGCTAAGTTCGATGTATATCCTAACCCTACTGCTGATAATATCAACGTAGCTATTGGCTTGGATAACTCAGCTAACGTTACTTATACCATCATAGATGGCCACGCACGCGAGATCACTAAAGTAACGCATAATAATGTTACTGCTGAAGTGTTTACATACAATACTGACGGTCTTGCCTCTGGTAATTACTACATGATCGTAAACGCTGGTGGCAAACAAGCTTTCAGGAAGTTTACTGTGATCAAACAATAATCCTTTTTATAGTTTTTATAGCGGCTGCTTCATACGAAGCAGCCGTTTTTTATGCCCTCAAAAAGAGACTTTAATTTATATTAATATTAAATAAGTAATTTATATTATTACACTTGATCGGAAATGAAATTACACTAATAGCCACGGCTTTTTTGGCTGTGGTTAACTATATAATTTTGGCTTTAACCGAAAGGCTTACTTAAGTGACTTAACAGAAATTGAACATTTAAACTGGATTACTCTGAAAGGGTTGATTGTAAATAGCCCCATGTAACGCTCGAGGTAGCAGAATGTTTCACTAGCCAGCTCCCAAAAGCATTGAATATGAAACATACAATTTAGCTGTAAATAGCATCAGTTATTTCTCGTTGTGTTCTCCTGCTTTATATGAAAATCAGTAACAATTTACTTTTCACATTTGCGTGATGGTATTCTAAAGGAATTA
>CAIVKT010000256.1 GCA_903906615.1 uncultured Bacteroidota bacterium
ACCCTTATGTACTCCATATTCGGGGTATCCCTGCTCACATAAGCAGGCAGGCCATTGCCGGGGTCTACAAGTGTAGGTTCTATGGTGTACCATGCCAGGCGCGCTCTATTGTAGCCATACTTCAGGTTATCTTCCAGCGACGACTCGGGGAACAATGTTTGCCCCAGGTTATTTATTGCGCCATACGGTGTAGAAGCAAGCGACCAGGCAATGGAAGGGAATTTAAGATCATAGGCGCTGCTGGTCCCTTCAAAGTTATCAATGTATACTGCGCCCTCGGGGTCCAGTGCGTCTATCTGCTTTGGGTGGCCGGGCAACAGCGCCGCTACCTCCAGGTTACTGTTCAGAAAAGAGGGGGCAGTGGTGGCGTATATGGGTAGCTTATCCAATGCCCTTGTAAGTGCAGGCACTTCAGTCTGGTAGTTAGCGTCCATACCCAGCACTGTGTTCTTTATCGGGTCTTCGCCATAAGACACCTGCTGCGTGAAGGGGCGCTCATTCAACCGCATCACGGTGCCGCCCAGCGTCAGGTTCTTGTTCACATAGTAATCAAAGCGGGCAGCCATGAAGTTCTGCTGCTGAAAACCAAAGGAGGCATTGTCCTCATATTGTATGTTGATAGGCACACCCGAGTTGAGTATGCCTGTGTTGATGATCTTCAGTTTGCCCAGGCTATAGTCCACGGTATAGTCCTGGTTCTCCACCAGCTTGGTGCCTCCCGCGGACACTGTAACCGACCCCGGCGGAATGTTGAAGCCACCCAAAAATATATCGGATGAAGAAGAAGATTTATAGCTGCCGCGCATGATGTAGCGGTCATTCTGCTGCGACTGCTGCGCTACCGTTTTGGTAGAATCGTACAGCACCTGGTAAATGTATTTAGCCTGCAATACCCTATCTACCACACCGTTCTCACTAACCGCGGGCAGCAGATCTTTACCGAATGGCTCCAGCACCGGGAAGATGATCTTGCCCTGCTGCGAGTTCACCGTGATGCCCTCCACATAGTCGAAAATACCATCGGGGCGCGGCTCGTTCTGGGCATTGAGGCGGTCCAGGTTCAGCAAGGTAAGCAGGGGAATATCTTTCTGCGGCCCTTCGGGAATGTAGCGTACATCGCCGCCGCCGGGTTCCTGGTACAGTATGTTCAGCACGAAGTTATCTTTGGTAACACCTACGCCGCCCAGTGCGTACACGTTCTTCATCATCAGGTTCCATACCGGCAGGCCCGGGCGTGCAGAAGTACCCTTTAAGAGCTTCAGGAACATCACCCTGGAGTTAGTGGTATCGGGCGGCAGGTCTTCAGCAAACTCGCCCACCTGGTATACCTTGCCCCTGTAGGTATAGCGGAATGCCACACCCAGCACATCATCAGGGTTCATCTGTGTATTCAGCATGATGTAGCCCAGCAATGGATTGAACGTAAACTCGGACGGGGAAAGCTGGCGTGCAGTTGTCGCTTCATAGTCTTGGCCCTGTTGCAGGCCCAGGCTCACAAGTGCGTTTACCGCCGTGGTTTGCGCACGGCTGTTGGGTATCAGTTGCTGCTGCAACCTGGTGTACAGGTAGTTGGCGCTGTTATCGGGCAGGCCGCCACGCACACCACTGCCGGGGTTGGCGAGGCTCTTCACATAGGGGTTGGCCTCGCCCAGGTCCATAAAGCACTCTACATTGCGCACACCGTTCACCACGCCATTACGATTGGTGATCCATACTTCTATCTTGCTGATGTTGACCAGCGAATTGATGACCGGGAAATCTTTCAGCGCATTATCGTAGTTGTCGTGGAAGTATTGCGACAGCAGGAAGTCTTTGTTTTCTTCGTAGTTATCGCCCTTGATGGATATGATCTGCGACTGCGCCCCACCCTGCACGGTAATGCTCTTGCGCTGCGATTTCTGCTGCGATAAAACAGCGGTTACCCATAGCTTGCCAAACTGTAGCTGCGTTTTGATACCAAACAACGACTGCACACCGCTGATGAGGTTGCTCTTGAGCGGGAAGCTGATGTTGCCCGCTTCTATCTTTTTGAGCATCTCATCTTCCTTGCCGCTGTAATCGAGCTTCTGCACGTTCTGGTAATCGAAGGTGGCCTTAGTGTTATTACTGATGTTCAGTTTCAGCTTATCGCCTATCTGCGCCAGCAGGTTGATGTTCATCTGCTCGTCAAAGTCGAACACACTGTACTTCTGCGCGCGCTGCGTAAGTGTAGGGTTCTTGATATTCTGAGAGTTCACACCAAAGGTCACATCCACATTGCCTTGCGGCTTTACGGATATGGTGTTGCTGCCAAAGATGCGGTCGAACAACCCTTCTTTATACATCTGCGGCAACTCGGGTGTTTTGTTGAATTGCGTAAGAGCATCGAGCCTGCGCTGCCAGTAAGCATCTTCATCTGCCTGGCCCTTGTATTTCTCATACTCATCGAGCGTGAGATAAGTGGGATTGCGCAAGAAATTATCGCCCAGCTTGTCTTTGAATTCGTAGCGGTTGGAGTCCGCAGGGTCGTATTCTATGGTCTTTTGCTCGTTCTTCGGATCCGCGAGGTCTATGCTGCCGGGGTTATGGTAATCCGTCACCGGGTCGCCGGTCTTATCATATATCGGGAAGCGGAGCTTGTGCAGCGAATCGGCCTTTGCAAGGCTGTCTTTGGTGGTATCTGTACTATC
>CAIVKT010000257.1 GCA_903906615.1 uncultured Bacteroidota bacterium
GCCGCCTCATCAACCAGATCGTGAGCATTGCGCCAATTAAGAAAGTGAAGTCGAGCGCGGGCGATGTGATCGGTGAGCAGCACCCTTTCTACCTGTACTTCAACCAGTGCCGTGTGCCTTTTGCCGGCAGGGAGGCTTATGATACCCAGCGCGATGTATATGGCATCAGCTATGACGACCTGTTCATGCAGGGCAACTTTAAGACACTGATCGTAAAAGAATCAAACCCTGCCGACCTGCGTATCAGGGACAAATACCCCAACGATGAAGACAAGCAGAAACAGGAAGCCCAGCGCATTGAAAATGAGCTGAACAATTACAAAAAGAATTTGTGGAAGTATTAACTATAATCTAAATTGCACTAAATAATTGCGTATGAAAAGCAAAATTATTCTCTTATCACTATGTATTGCCGCCTGTTTCAGCTCACAAGCGCAGGTAAGACTGGACCCGTTCTATCCATATAGCAAATGGACATTTGGCCTGGGTGTGGGCTACAGCGAATTGTACGGAGACCTCTCCCAATCGAACTCGCAACCCGTGATCCATGCACACCTGGACCGCAACGCCAACGAATGGGTGAATTACGGACTGGAAGTGCAGCATGGCGCAGTAGCGGCTTATGAGCCGCAAAACCACTGGACCAGCGGCCTTAGCGTGAACAACCAATACACTGCGGCCTCGTTGAATGCCAAGGTGTGCCTGGGTGAATTGTTTAACCACCCTACCAACTTTTTCACGAAGACGATCTTTGGTATCTACGTAGGTGTGGGTGCAGGGTATATGTTCAACAACCTGTCGAATGTAACGCTGAAATTCAAGCACCAGGATGTTGCCGACATCACAACGTACAGCCCTTCAAGTATCAAAACTACGAGCAACAACGCATACATCCCCTTCATCGCGGGCATCAACCTGCACCTGACGAGGAGAGTAATGTTTAACGTGAACTACGAGTTCTGCTATGCGTTCTCTGATTATGTGGATGGCTATAACTTCCCTGCGCCCGTTGCCCATAACCAGTACAACGATATGTTCTCTGTACTCAGCTTCGGCCTCGACTTTTACGTAGGTAAGATAGGCGGCAAGAGGAACTCTAATTACAGGACAAGGCACAACTAATACTACCTTCTTTTTTAATAAAACAGCCCTGCACCTGCGGGGCTGTTTTGTGTAGTGGCAACAACCTCTACCCTAAAGGGAGCCATAACCGGCCCATCATTTTCAAAATACATCCTGCTATTCACACGTTGTTACTAAATAAAATTGCTATTCCCGGCAAACGTTATCTACTTTGTATGCCTGATCTGTATTCGGGCAATTTCATAATGAGGATAACTATTTTCGCGCTTGCTTTTATTGCACTCACCACATCTGCCTTTGCACAAAAGACATTCAAAGCCGGGTGGAATACGTATAACACAGGCACCCTCACACACGAGTATACTTACAACTACAGCACTACAGACAGCCTCAGGCTATTCCCTTCAGACAGCGCGGTGATACTCACCAGCCCGGACAGCCTGGTGATCATGAACAGCGCCTACCCGCTCCATGATAAGTCGGTGTACAAAACGATCACTTACCTGAACCCCAAAAAGCAAGTGATCAAGACCGAGGAGTACAAAGACGATAACCTGCAATTGGTAAAGGAATGGAAGTACAATGATAAGAACCAGAAATACGCCTA
>CAIVKT010000258.1 GCA_903906615.1 uncultured Bacteroidota bacterium
GTCTATCTTGCCATTGAGGTACGTGATCTTGCCATCTATACCTTCCATAGTGGTGGTAGTGGTTTTGCCTTGCTCTGTAGGTGCGCCCTTTACCGTCACATTGGGGTTATTGTCGAAGGTAAACGAGGGCGATATTTCATACCCATCGCCACCGGGGTGCAGCGACCATATGTGCCAGCCCTTTGTGATGTCCAGGTGAAAGATCAGCTGGTATTCGGTAGCGCTCTTTTTCTTTACCTCGTACTTCCAGGTGGTGGGGTCTTCTATCATTTGTCCGCGGGCTATCGTGACCAGCGACACGCCCAGCACGAGCAATAAATACCTTAATGAGGCCATAGATCTGGTTTGTGTGTGATGAAGTGTATTGCTAAGTTACCAATAAGACAGAGCAAACTGCCTGCATGTGCTTTACACGAACCTATTTTTAACTTTTCTTATTGCGCCCGGCTTAGAACTTTTAAAAGTTCTAAGCCGGGCGAAAATTGCCAAATTGCCTAATTGTCAAATTGTCAAATTGTCAAATTATCAGTTCATCCGGCTCAGCGCCTGCAATATGCCCTTGCCGTCAATGTTATTGAGTGCGGGCGAGCAGGCACGCTCGGGGTGAGGCATCATACCAAATACGTTGCGGCCATCGTTGCATATACCGGCTATGTTGTTCACAGCGCCGTTCGGGTTCGAGTTGATGTGTACCTCGCCCTGCTCATTGCAATAGCGGAACACCACCTGCTTGTTATCGTGCAGGTGCTTCAGCGTGGCGGCATCGGCATGGTAGCGGCCTTCGCCGTGCGCTACAGGTATCTTCAATACCTTCTCGCCCACATGCTGGCCTATGAGGTTCTGGTTGCTCTCGCTTTTGATGTACACATTTTTGCAGGCAAACTTCTGGTGGTCGTTCTGCAACAGCACACCGGGCAGCAGCCCTGCCTCGCACAGTATCTGGAAGCCGTTGCACACGCCCAGCACCTTGCCGCCATTGTTGGCAAAGTTGATCACCTGCTCCATCATGGGGCTGAAGCGTGCGAGCGCGCCGCAGCGCAGGTAGTCGCCGTAGGAGAACCCGCCCGGCAGCACTATGCAGTCGTCTTTGGTAAACATGCTCAGGTCACGGTCTTTGTGCCACAGCATCACCGTTTCAAATTGTAGATCGTCTTTAAGGGCATGCATCATGTCCCTGTCGCAATTAGATCCCGGGAAAACAATAATTCCAAACTTCATTTTATAATGTGTTATTTATATACCCAAAGGCAGAAAAACAGGAAAAAAAGAGAAAAATAAAAGATAAAGTTACTAAATCGTTTATTCTTTTCAAGCAAAAGGGCGTGCGCTATTATTATACTCAGTGCAGGCATGGTGATGAGCCACGCGCTCTTCACCTCTACATCGGTGAGTATAGCCACAAATACTGATATGATGAGGTAAAAAGAAATGGCTATCCAGTCCCTTCGTATATATATATTGCTCATTGGCACATTCTGCTGCATGGCATACACCCCGCTGGCCAGCAAAATAAAAATGCTACCCAGCGACATAATGAGGTAGAATGGCGACGACACCGTAGCCGACAGCGAAAAACCAATATGCGGCCAGGTGGAGAACAGCCCGAACCGGTCGCAAAGAAACAGCACGCAGGCAAAGAAATATGGCGGCGTGGTATACCCCATCATGGCTACCGACCACTCCCCTACATTGAAGGAGCGGAACAGCACCATGCCCACCAGCAGCATAAAGAAAAACGCCAGCAGCGTGAACTGGAACATGGCAGCCATACTGAGTAAAAAGCCCGCATTGTAGATGAGCTTGCGGGGCTGCGTGGTTTGCGTGAAGCCGAACATAATATCTACCGCGCCCAGCAGCAGCCAGTTGATGAGCATCGTTTCGCTAAAGGCGCTGAGCGAGGGATGCACAGAGGTAAGCAGCAAATACACAAAGGCCGGGATGTAGGTGGAGCGCGGGAACAGCTTGTGCCGCGCCGCAATGCTATTGAGGTACAGGGCCTGTATAAAGAGGATCACAATAGCGATCATGCCATAGGCAAAGCCGCCATGCCTGAAGATGAAGAACATGCCCTCTACTATGGCATTGTATATGATGTGCCCCCTTACCTGCACCGGCTCTATGGGGTGCAGCAGCACCCTGAACTTCACCAGCAGGGCGAAGATGAACAGGATGATAACGGTAAACGGGCTGTTATTTTTAAATAATCGAAGCACTCAGGTACTGGATTTGGGCACTAAAATACAACTTTAGCAAAGCATATCTGCCGCTTATGAAAACAAGGCACTACTAATTCCCGCGCCGATACCTGCTTACCCGACCTGGGCAGCCAGTCGGGCGAGTCGTTGCCATCGGCGGTAAAGGTATGTATGTCTGTTTTTCCATCAGCCTCCAGCGTAGCCAACTGTATGCGCGAATGTGCCACATTAAAGTCATTGAACAGGAAGCCCAGTGTGCCGCCGGTGTTCAGCAGGGCGTAGGACGAGAACACGCCGCCATCCTCCTGCGAATATTGCTGCTTGGGTATGAAGGAGCTCCACTGCCGTACCCCGTCTTTGTTGTAAGAGATGCCCATAATATCGTCGTAATGGTACTCGCGCACCATAGTGGTGGTATAGGGCGAGTAGGAAGAATAGTAGCCGAAGCCGGGTGTATAGTTGGTGCGGGTGGTGATGTAATGCACCTCCGATACCAGCACAAAGCCGCCATCA
>CAIVKT010000259.1 GCA_903906615.1 uncultured Bacteroidota bacterium
CCGTATGCCAAGCATGCGGTTTATTATAACGAGGGCTTCCGCGCCTCATCACTGGCACGTATGGCCGCTGCCATGAAGCCGCTGTA
Source organism: uncultured Bacteroidota bacterium (assembly GCA_903906615.1). Taxonomy (GTDB): domain Bacteria; phylum Bacteroidota; class Bacteroidia; order Chitinophagales; family Chitinophagaceae; genus Nemorincola. The sequence continues at coordinate 87 of CAIVKT010000259.1, forward strand.
TGACGCCTATGAGCGCAATGCAACTACCGTAAAGGGCAAGAAGGTATATACTATGAGCGAGGATACAGTAAAGAAATACGTAGCCGCAGCCAGGATAGTGTACAGGGCCAACATTAAGGAATTTGACCCCGGCACCGAAAAAGATATGATGACCGAGATGACACAGCTCTATTACCAGAATGTACCTAAGGAGCAACTCCCGGACATTTACGTGAATGTGATCTTTAAAAACAAAAAGACGATAGATAAAAGCACTTATGCCGCCTATACCGATGTGGTATTCGCCCATACCTTTCTTACCGACAGCAATAAGTTCAATGAGTTTTGCAATGCGCCCTCTTACGAAAAGCTGAAGAGCGATGAGGCTGTGCAATATGCGCTGAGCTTTGTGAACAACTACTCCAAAAACTACCAGCCGAAGGTAGAATCGTTCGCATCGCAGAAGGCCGACCTGAGCCGGGAATATGTGCGCGAGTTGCTGATGAAGAACAGCAATAAGCTGATGTACCCTGATGCCAACTCTACGATGCGCATCAGTTATGGCAAGGTACTCGGCTACGACCCGCAGGACGGAGTGCATGATAACTACTTCACCACGCTTGATGGCCTGATAGCCAAGTATAGGCCCGGCAGCGATGAGTTTGATGCACCCCAGGCGCTGATAGACCTATACAAGGCAAAGGACTATGGCCGCTATGCTGATGCTGATGGCAAGCTGCATACCTGCTTCATTACCAATAACGATATAACCGGCGGCAACTCGGGCAGCCCGGTGATGAATGCCAATGGCGAGCTGATAGGCGCTGCATTTGACGGCAACTGGGAAGCCATGAGCGGCGATATAGCTTTTGATAAAAAGTACAAAAGGACAATAGTGTGCGATGTGCGCTTTATCCTCTTCCTTATAGATAAGATGGGCCATGCCGATAACCTGATCAAAGAAATGGACATCAGGCAATAGTTATTTCTCCTTCTTTATTAAAGAAAGCTGCTCCGCAAAGGGCAGCTTTCTTCGTTTTATAATGAAACGATCCATATTATCACTTCCCCACCTACCCAAGCGTATCGCGATAGCTATTGTGACCACCCCTAATCTCGATGCTATTTCCTTCGTGAAAAATATTGCAATAAGATTTTTGATAGCGGCTTATTATAAGGTCTTGCAACACATGACTATCTTTATTTCTTCCAATCAACATAAAGCCGCTCCCAAAAGAGCGGCTCCAAAACATCTCGCAAACTATCTACTAACGACTATATACTGATCGTGAGCTTGTCGAACGACTATTTCAGCGTTTCGTCCAGCCATTTAAAAAACTCCCTTTGCCAGGCTATACCGTTTTGTGGATGCAGCACCCAGTGGTTCTCGTTGGGCAGGTAGAGTAATTTAGCTTTTACATTATGTAGCCTTGCCGCCTGGAAGGCTTCGAGGCCCTGCTCTATCGGCACACGGAAATCTTGCCCGCCCTGCACGATCATGATCGGTGTGTTCCACTTGTTCACATAGTTGCTCGGGTTGAATTTATCATAGCTCGTAGGCACCGGCGATTTCCAGTAAGGGCCGCCAATATCCCAGTTGGCAAACCACAGCTCCTCAGTAGTGCCATACCAGCTCTTCAGGTCGAAGAGCCCATCATGCGCTATAAACGTCTTAAAGCGGTTGTTGTGAATGCCTGCCAGCATATACACACTGTAGCCGCCATAGCTGGCGCCCACGCAGCCCAGGCGGCTCTTATCCACATAGGGTTCCTTGCTCACATCATCTATAGCCGCCAGGTAGTCCTGCATCGGCAGGCCACCCCAGTCTTTGCTGATCTCTTCATTCCACTTCACGCCCCAGCCCGGCATACCGCGGCGGTTAGGCGCTACGATTATGTAGCCCTGCGCAGCCATCAACTGAAAATTCCAGCGCACACTATAAAACTGCGATAACGCGCTCTGCGGCCCACCCTGGCAATACAGCAGTGTAGGGTACTTTTTGGCGGGGTCAAAGTCAGGTGGGTAGATAACCCATGCGTGCAGCGTAGCGCCATCGGTAGTGGTGATGCTGCGCAGCTTGGTCTCACTCATCAGCACCTTCTGGTATATATCATCATTCTCGTGCGATAGCTGTATCATATCGCCATACTTCGTCTTCACCTTGTATATCTCGTTCGCGTGGTTCATATCGCAGCGGGTCACTATTATATCGCTGCCCGATTGTCCCAGTATGCTGTTCACGTCCCACTTGCCCTTGGTGATGATGTTTACCAGTGTGCCTGCGCTGCTGCTATAGGGTATCGCCACATCAAACAACTGTTGTGTACCTTCAAACGGCGCTACGAAGTAGATGCGCTCGCCGCTGTTGCTCCACATAAAGCTTTCCACGGTGCCATCCCACTTGGCGGTGATGTTCATTTTTTTCTTGCTCTCCACATTCATCACTACTATATCATTCTTATCGGCCTCGTAGCCATCGCGCACCATGCTCATCCACGCTATGTTCTTACCATCTTTGCTGAAGACAGGGTTGTTGTCATACCCTACCATGCCTTCAGTCCAGTTGTCGGTCTTTCCTGTTGTTACGTCATAATAGTACAGGTCGGTATTGGTGCTTTGGGCATAGTCTTTGCCGAATTTCTTCTTGCACACATACACCAGCCCTTTGCTGTCCGGCGACCAGGCCAGATCCTCTGCTCCGCCAAATGGCTTTTGCGGACAGTCGTAAGCCTCATCCTGCATTATGTCCTTCACCACGCTGCCATCAGCCAGCGATACTACAAATATGTGCGAGAACTTACCGTCTTCCCAGGTATCCCAGTGGCGGTAGTTGAGATCGGTGTATACCTTGGCGGTGGTGTTGGGCAAGTCGCTGTATATATCGCTGCCCAGCATCGGCTTTACCAGCACTTCCTTCGAGAACGCCACATACTTACCGTTTGGCGATACCCATACATTCTCGGCATCCTGCAGGCCTGTGTATATCTCCTTCCAACTGCTGCCGCTGTCGGTGCTTTCATACAGCAGGTTGTCGTAGTTGGCATACCATGCTTTGTCGTAGCGCTGCAGGTTGGTTTTACCCGCCTCGGTCGTCCACTCTTTCTTGGTATTGTCTGCCAGGTTGATGCGGTAATTGTGTACCACGCTTTTCTCTGTCTTCCAGTCGGTGACCTTTGAAGAGTAGTAGGCATACTTGCCGTCCCTGCTCACGCCATCGCCAGATACACGGTGCAGGCTCCACAGCAGCTCAGGGGTCATGCGGTCTTGCGCCATTGCCGAGGCTCCAATCAACAACAATAATGGTAATAGTGTGTGTTTCATTGTGTATGTATTCTAAAGTCAAAAAATATTATCGTAAATTCCAGATTAGAAATTTTTAAAAGTTCTAATCTCCACTCGCGTTGTGTGTGTATTCAAAAGTCAAAAAATATTACTACCTGCGAAAATAAAAAATTATCCCTTCTGCGTATATACTACCTGTGCGAGATTTTCCACCACAAAGGGAATCAGCTAGTCATCATATCAGCTAATCAAAACTCCACACAATTAACTGATTAACCAATTAACTAATTACCTAATTTAGCCCTGTCCTTCATTTTCTTATCCTGCACCTTCGGCTCAAAATCATTATCGTATTGGTAACCAGCCTTCACGCTCATTACCTCATAATACGGTATCACCTCCTCCGGTTGCTCATGTTTAAACAGGTTGCCTGCATCCCACTTGCCGTTGTGGTTCTTGTCCACGATTATGCGGAAGGTGTACTTGCCGGGTTTTAACCTTTTCAGGCTAATGACCGTATCTGTTACCGGGCGTTGTAGCAGGCTATCGCCATTATACATTACCCTGAACAGGTACTGGCTGCCGAGGTACTTGCCGGGCAGCCGCATTATTACCGATCCATAGTCATCATCCTCCAGCGTGCGGAAGATGTATTTCGAGGGCATCAGGTCGGCATTATTAGTGTCCTTGGCAAAGCCCTTTGCCAGCTTCAGGGTATAGACAGTATTCTCCAGCCAGTTGGTATTAATACGCAGTTGGTTGGGATGTATGGTATCTGTATAAAAGGTCACCCTCGGTGTCAGTTTTACCCCCTCGCTGTCGCAGCTAAGGGTTATCCTGTCTGTATTCAGTATGGGCTTGCGGGAGAAGTCAACGGTCATGTACCTCGTAATATCCATTGTCCTTTTCTCCACATTGCTGGTGTCTGCACTCACTGTATAGGTCAGTTTATCGCTGGCTGTTTGTTTCTTCGTCCGGCCTGTACTAAGCCCGGTGGTCTTTGTTTTCGATGTATCCGTTGTCTTCTTCACCCCGGTATCAGCCACTTCGCCAAACAGCCGAAGGTTGATGGGTGCCGAGGTATCAAAAGGTATAACAGTATTATCGGCAAAGGCTATCTGGTCGCCCGATACTGCGCCGTCATAGATCAGGTTGTCGTTGGCATCCTTCAGCGCATATATCCTGAAGGCCCTGCGGGGCAGGCCGCTGAATGTGAACGCACCACTGGCATCGGTCTTGGCTATGTACTTCGGCTTGTGGCGCACCACAGCGCTATCGGGGTCTGTGGCGTAATACAGTTCCACCGTTATACTACCCGAATCCGGCAGGCCGGTGGCCGCATTCAGCACCTTGCCATGCAGTTGCAGCGAATCGAAGTAAGAGCCGGTGCTGAAGGTGTATGTGTATTTGCCATACGGGTTGCCCTCGTGCAGGTCTTTAATAGCCTTGCCAAACGACAGGCGGTAAGTGGTATTGTCCTCCAGCAGCGAGTCTATGATCTTTACTGTCACCGTCTTGCCCTTGCCGGTAACCGTGGGCTGTATGGCCAGTATGGGCGAGAAGCTTACTTCCTTGGCAGCATCGCCCACCGTTATGTACTCATCAAAGTGTATCTCTATGCGCTTTACCCGTGTGTTCAGCAGCGAGTCTTTAGGGTCTATAGATACCATCTTAGGCGGCGTCACATCCTTTTTACCACCCGTGGGGGCAGTTATATTGGCGCACCCGGCACCCATACACAGCAAAACCAATAAAACAAACCGGGAAACCAGGGTACTCATTTGTGCCCAAAAATAATGAAAAAAACGGGGTTTAGTTGTTTTTAACTACCCTCGCCACAGTTTGCGCTCCCTCCTCATCAGTTACCTTCATAAAGTACACACCCGCAGGCAGCCCACGCATATCCACGCGCACAGCGTTGCTGCTATACTGTATGGCGCGCATTTGCTGCCCCAGCAGGTTAGTAATGGTTATGCCTGTTATTTTAATGGCTGCAGTTACATTTACCTCATCGTGTGCTGGGTTAGGGTATACCGATAGTACCCCTTTAGTGGTTAGCGGTTGGAGGTATTCACTACTGCCACCCACACTCACCACATGCCCCGCTGATGTAGTGCTATCCCAGCAGCCGTAGCCGGTAGGCACTATGCGTGCCGTTATAGTATCTGTACCGGTACCCTTGGTATAGGTAACAATGGGTACTGTGGTAGTGGTAAATTCTATACCGTGGTTCATCCAATGAATATCATAGCTACTGCCTGCGCTACTTACTGTGGCATTTACTGTAACTGTGCTGCCTACTGGCATAGCTGTTGTGCCTGAAAGAGTAATTGATGGCGTGGTAATGATAGGTGGGTAGGTAACCTTGCGCACACGGGCATTATTGAAATCG
>CAIVKT010000260.1 GCA_903906615.1 uncultured Bacteroidota bacterium
GTAACAACAATAATAATAACAACAACAATGGCCCGCAGAAGTCGGTCAATACTTTTGAGGTCAATGTAGGTGCAGGGTACAGATACTACATCAGGCATACCTACCATAACAACAGGAGCAGGGGGAATACGCAAACGAGGCAATCTGAAAACCTTACCTAACTGGGCCTGCAGGCAAAATATAATTTTGACAATTACAACAACAGCGGCGGTACCGATCTTACTGGCAATTCCTTTACGATTTCGGTCATATACGGTGGCTTTTCCCGCCATACCGGTTATCATTTCAATAAGGTGGATAAGGATAAGTAAGCTGTTTTGGGGTATGTAATGATCTATTCAATAGTATTATTAGCTGCCTTTTGTATATTTGTACCATGAATGCCTCGCAGACACTAACCACTATTAAGTCAACAGTGAACTCCTTTTTACCGGGTTCGCAGGTGCTTCTTTTTGGTTCAAGAGCGAGGGGTAATGATCATGCCCAAAGCGACTACGACCTGCTGATCATCACAGCCGATACATTTGTGCCGCGCGAAAAAATGGCCTGGGAGAATAAAATAAGAAAGGCACTGGTATATGCGCTGAGCATGCCTTTCGATGTGATCATGCAAAGCAAAAGCGAAGTAAAGGAGAAGAAAGACCTTGCTGGCCACATTGTTCATTATGCAATGAAGGAGGCTGTGGAAATATGACCGATGCCGAGCTTAAATATATCGAACAGTGGCTTGAAAAAGCGGAGCATGATCTTATCGCTGCCCAACTAATTATCGAGATTCAACCAATAATACTGGATATAGCTTGTTTTCATTGCCAGCAGGCTGTAGAGAAGTTTCTGAAAGCGTTTTTAGTATCGCAAAAGCAGGATTTTCCTAAAACGCATAACCTGGACCTTTTGCTCAAAATGTGCACAGATATTAGTCCTGCACTAGAGGGTATAGACCTTCTTAATTTAGAGGATTTCGCGGTGAGAGGAAGATACCCGCATGATTTTATTAGCCCTACGATGGAAGAAACACAGCAGTTTTATGAGTTAACAGTAACTATAAAAGCGATTGTATTAAGTGTTTTAGCTAAGCAATAATATAGTGGCCTCCTTCCAGATTAACATCCCTAGATCCGGCTTGACCCTAAAGAGTCCTCCGCGAAAAGCGCAGAGGCTCTTCGGGAACACGAAATCCGTTGTAGCATGAATATGCGGCTATACGGGGAGTAGGTTTCTGAAAAAGATATGCACAAATGTTGATTTTTTTCCGGCAGTAAGCGTCCGTTTTTTCATTTTTGGCACAGAATTTTCTGTACATTTATTCAACTAACCGACCCTTTATGCAAGACAACCACTATCTCGTACCCGGCCTCCAGGCGCTTGATAAAGACCTGGAATACAGCATCCTGGTCAATGACCACGATGATGCCGAAGATGGCTTTGTAGATGCCAAGGAACGCCTGCTGGATGTGAATAACTGGAGCCGCTATGGCAACCTGCCCGAATTTACGTTTCAACTGCGCGATGCCCACGGCAAGGGTCTTGCCCGGCATGCCCGCAGGCGCGACCTGATAGCTATAGGCGCAGCCGTGCATGGAAGCACGCCCTGGCAGGTGATAGATGCTATAGAATATGATGATTACCCGGACCTGGATATGGAAACCTTTGCCATCCGCCTGCATGAATGCAACGAGCCTGCTGCGGGTAATATGCCCTCCAACTCACTGATCGTGTGGCGCAGGGGCAAGCGGCTGTCGGCTACGTGCCATGTGCGCCACGGCCACGAGGTGGAAGGGGATATGCTGGTACAGGAATTATCGCCCGACCAATGGAATAGCCTGCTGAAGGGACTGGTCAGGTAAAAAACATAAAGGATACACCAGAGTGTATCCTTTACTATCCTCAACGAAATTGATCTTATGCTTTTACGGCTGCTGCTTTTGCCTTTGGCTTTGCA
>CAIVKT010000261.1 GCA_903906615.1 uncultured Bacteroidota bacterium
AGTATGATACATACCAGTTCCTGGAGGTGAATGCTGCGGCGCTGCACCAGTATGGATATAGCAGGGAAGAATTTCTACAGTTATCGGCTGATAAGATAAGGCCAATGGAGGATGTACCTGATTTCCGGTACCGCAACGACCTGGCGAAGGATGTGTACTCGGACCTGGGCAGGTGGCGGCATACACGCAGCAATGGCGAGGTGTTCTTTGTGCATGTATACGCACACCGCATAGCGTTTGAAGGCAGGCAGGCGATAGTAATACATGCGCCGGATATAGACAAGAAGGTGAAGGCCGAGCTGGCGCTGAAGGAAAAGGTGACAGAGATAGAAAGGCAAAATGAACAACTGCGCAAGATAGCGTGGATACAATCGCACGAGGTGCGCGCACCGGTGGCCAACATCATGGGGCTGGTGCAACTGTTTGACATCAGCGACCCTACGGACCCGTACAATGGCGAGATCATGGAGAAGCTACGCATAGTGGCCGATAAGCTGGATGCGGTGATCGAGAAGATCAATTCTTATACGGATTAGGGAATGGCTCAATGACTCAATTGCTCAATTGCTCAATGCTTTGCGGGAGTGTAGGAATGGATCAATTACTCAATGGCTCAATTGCTCAATGAGGTAATGTCTGCCTCCGGCTGAAGCCGGTAGGATGGGATTTAATGGTTCAATGCTTTACACCGGCATGTATTTCTTCAAACAGGTTGTAGAACTTGCCATCAAATGCGATGAGCAGGGGTTTTTCTTTGAACCACGGCAGGCCGCTGTGGGTGTTCATCTGGGCTTGTATGTGCAGATGCGGCTCGAGGCTGAAGCCTGAGTTGCCGCAGCAGCCGAGGGGCTGGCCCGTAACCACGCTATCGCCCTGCTGCACAAATACACAACCGGGGCGCAGGTGTGCCATAAATACATAGCAGGTGTTGGTAGCTATAAGTACCTGGTTGACGTTGGTAGGGCCGCGCTTCGTACTCGGTGGTATGTTGTCGGGGTTGTTGGTTGCAGTATGTGCTATGCGGCCATTGCAGGGGCTGTAGATGGTGTCGTTATAGATCTCGTAGTCTTGCAGGTGGGTAGAGAAGATGCTGTTGGCACGGTTGCCATAGCTATTGAGCTTTATGATGTCCATAGCATAGATGGCGCTGCGTAAGCCATAATGAAACAGGTTGGCGGGCAAGCCTTTGCCGCCCTGGAACACGAAGTAGGTGCCGTGCTTCAATGGTATTGCCAGATGCACCATATGATAGGGGCGCTTAGTAGTGCCGGTGAAGTAGAGCAAACACAGCGCCAGTAACACGGCAGAGAAAAATAAGTTGCCGTATGTTTTCAGGGGGCTTGTTTTTGCCAATGACCTGGGACGCCACAGTAAGGCATATAAGAGGGTACAGATAAAGCTAACGGCAAAAACATATTTCACATAGACTGAGAGGAATACCCAGGTGCCGAAGAGGTAGATGAATGCAGCAGCGGATACAGCAAGCAACAGCCTGTGATGGCTATATGCCCTGCCACACCGCCGTGCCATGAGCAGGCTGAAGGCAGCAATAAAGAGCGTGATGGCGAGCAGGGTGTAGACGATCATGGTGGCGAGGAACAAGACTATGCGGTGCGCGCATGAGGATGGTAAGGAGTGAGGTTGTATTGTTTTACTTTTTCGGCAACGGCTGCAAGGTTATATTTTGTTTGAAGGCTGGCCCACACCTCGGGTGTGCCGCCAAATACTGCCGCTATGCGGAAACACATTTCAGGGCTGATGTCTGACTTTTGATTTAGCACGTTGGACAATGTGGTGCGCGTAACGCCCAGCAGCTTTGCAGCAGCGGTTACTGAAAGCTCATTGCCGTTTATAATGTCTTCGCGAAGGATCTCTCCAGGGTGTATATTGCGCATTTTTCTTTTAAGCATGATTGGCCTGCATATTGTTAATGTAAATTTAAAGTAAAGCAATTTAGTAAAAACAATATTTTTCGGTACGCAATTTGATTTCATCTATTAACACACTAATAGAATGACTCAACCACTCCTTACTTACGGACTTTCACCAGAAGGCTTAAAAAATATTCTTGAAGTAGATAATGGACTTGCTTGCAATTGTGTTTGTCCCAAATGTAAAGACCCATTAGTTGCAAAGAATAAAGAGTCTAACAAAAATGCACCACACTTTGCCCACAGCGCAGATAACGATTGCGTTGGTGCATATGAAACGGCATTGCATATTCTTGCAAAGGAAGTATTAGCAGAGACGAGGAAAATAAGAGTGCCTGATTTTTTTTACGAGAATGATAGTAATATAATAGACTCCTTTTTCGAAAAAGGCAGAATAGTTCAGTTTGAAAAAATCTCTATTGAAGAGAAAATTTCAGATGCAAATTTAAACGCTGTTATCATTGCGGATGCTATAGGATATGTTAGTGACAGAAAGGTAATTATTGAATTTGCAGTTACTCATTTTATTGATAGTGAAAAGCATAAAAAACTTGAAGGGCTAAACGTACCCTGCATTGAAATAAATCTTAAAAATCAGACTCTTGACAGGAAGGCTCTTCAGGAATTTATGCTTGATGTTTCAAATGAGATTTCTTGGATAATAAATCCAAAATTAAAAGAAAAAGCTTTAATCTGCTTTGAACAATGGCGTATAAAAAAGCAAAAAGAACAGGAAGAAAGAGATAAGGCGGAGCGCTTGGAAAAAGAGATTGCAAAACAAAGAAATATTGAGCTATTGTTTCTCTCCCAAGAAAAGTATGAAAAATACAGACAAGAAACAGAGAATAGTTTTCTTAAAATAGTCAATGGTATAGTACGTAAATGTCCGATAGTAAAAAGAGAAATTGGATTACTAAAAAGTACAAGATTCTATCAGCACAACGTTTTAAAAGCAATAATTGACGGTGAATATTGGAATGGCAAGATATACGGAAGGTCTAGTAAAAAATTTTTTTTCAGAAATGAAGAAAAAATTATTTTTCCTTTTGGAGCAAAAAGGCATGAGATGGGGGATGCAGAAGTACGAGAAGCGAAATTTTTATATTCGGGTCTAATGACAATATCCGAAATTATAGAAAATTCTGTTGCATGTAGCTTTTGTAAATTTTATGCTGATACAATAATTATTAATAAAGACTCGCACATTGTTTGCCAGTATTCAAA
>CAIVKT010000262.1 GCA_903906615.1 uncultured Bacteroidota bacterium
CAGCCTGTAGGTCGCCATGTAGTATCGTTCGCCCTATCATATCCATGATCTCGTACCGTGCGCCATCGGCTATTGGATTATCTATAGTCAGCTGGTTGGTTGCCGGGTTTGGGTACACATTACACTCCTTTATGGAGGCGGGCACACCCAGCGATGGCGGCGCACACACTGCCAGCCCGGGCCCGGAGGCCGTTACTGCGCGCACATTAACTGATCCTTCATCAAAATATAAATTACCACAACTATCAATGCACATACAAATAGGAGCCACTTTTGCCATAGCAGCAAGCCCTCCATCACCCGCAGTATCTACACTACCAGGTGCCATACCACATCCTGCGTATGTACTAATTATTCCGGTTGCCGATTCCACCTTTCGTATTCTGAGGTTATTTACATCGGAAATATACACATTATCGTACTTATCAAATATAGCCTGATATGGTAGGTTCACTGAAGCAGCAGTGGCAGAACCGCCGTCTCCACTGTAACCTCCAATTCCAGTAGGACCAATACCAACAACAGTAGTAATAATACCCGTTACTGCATCTATGCGCCTAACCCTATTGTTATATTGATCAGTAATAAAAATATTTCCATGACTATCTAAAGAGACACCTTGCGGCCTATCAAAAAAGGCCGCAGTAGCAGGACCACCATCGCCACCATAGCTGCCGGAACCCGACGTAGCAATACCTGCAATAGTACTGATAATACCTGTAGTGGCGTTCACCTTGCGTATGGTATTATTAAAATACTCAGATATATATAAGTTGCCCTCTCGATCTATAGCTACGTCATGAGGTTGGCTTAGTAGCGCGGCTGTTGCCTGGCCACCATCTCCGCCATAGCCACCCGGCCCCCGGCCAGCAGCTGTAGTGATGATTCCTGTAGCAAGGTTGACTTTTCGTACCTTATTCCTTCCATCAGCTATATACAAATAGTTCACACCATCTTGTGCAGTTATACATAGTCCGTACGCTCCGGTTATATTAGCGCTTGTTGCGGGTATATTATCTGTAGTATCTAACCCAGTACCACCTGCAACAGTAGTAATAATGCCGGTAGTTGAATTTATAACTCTTACTCTATCTCCATCTCCTATATATAAATTACCGGATAAGTCTTGACAAATACCGTACGTATATTGAAATGAAGCGTTGGTAGCCTGCCCCCCATCTCCTGAATATCCAGTAATGTTATTACCTGCAATATGTATCACATGCTGCGCATAGGTAGGACTACTGCATAGCGCTATGATAAGCGCTATGAAAAAGCATTTATTTTTCATAGCTAAAATCTGATTTTATTTATTGTATTATTAAGAAGGAATAGAAAATAGCCCTGCTCCTAAAAACTATGGAGCAGGGCTATGTAGAAAAATTATTCTTTTACTACAGTAGCAGTATAACTACACTCTTTACCCGTATACAGGGTCATAATATAGCTGCCGGGTACCAACGTATGGATGTCAATGTGCTGTGTGCCTGCTTGTAGGGCACCTGCAAGCGCAGTCCTGCCAGCCATATCCATTAGTTCATATTTTGCCCCGCTTGTTTCGGGTACATCTATAGTCACTTCACTTGTGGCTGGCACAGGGTAAACACGCCAATCCTTAGGCAAAGCAATGCTCCCTAAGCCGCTTGGCGCCGCATGGCGGTAGGCATAGCCATTCAGCCCACCATAAGTGGTTGCTTTATAGAACACATTGGTCACATTTGTGGCCCTGTTATAATACCCCCACGTTACCAGTGTCACAGAGTCGGGCTGGTTGCAAGGTGTGCTGATGGCATTTAGATAGTTGCCATTCACAAAATAGCTGGGGTACGTAATAGGCGTGAAATTCACCAGGAAGTAATCCTGGAAAAAGGATGGGGAGTAAGCCGGTATAAAACCCGGAAGTGTCCAATCAATTGGCTCCATATATACCTGTGGTAGCAGAGTTGTGCTGTACTCATTGGTATAGTGGCATACCTGGTACTGCGTTTGTGCATTGCCACCCCACGCTACAGTAGGTGAGTTGGTAACAGGTGTCAGGTATGATACATCAGAAATACCTGCACTTGGGGTGAACATTACATTATCCCAGGTTGAGGAACCGCCTGTGCCATACTCAGCAACAACTTTATAAAATGAATTCGTAACTGTAGGGGTGTTTATATTGTAATCATCGGGCGCATCTATACGTGGGTAATTTACAAAAATTCCGGTTCCCGATAATGCGGCAGGGGTGGATGCAACATTGGTTGTAAAATCATATTCGACATAATAAAGTTGTTGTGTCGTATAGTCCCTATAGGCAACAAGCGCCTTATTGTCTACTACAGGCGTGCACGAACTACAAGCTACATTGCGCTGTATACCGGCCACATCAGGCTGCGGGTCTGTGCCAGTGCCTACAGAGTACATCATTCCTGGTGTAATGGAAGCAGGCGGGTTATTCAGCGATGCCTCGTATACCAGCACATCAGTGCCATTGTCGCAGGTTATCGCAAAGCTGTCGCACCAGGGTAGCCCGGTAGTATTGGTGTTGCCAAACTCGGCTATGATGTCTATGTGTATCGTGTTAGAGACGAAGGACGGGCCAAATGTTGTACTTCCTGCAGGCACAATAAGAGGAGTGCCACCACCTGCATCTATCACCCTGAAGTAATCTATCCTCGGGTTGGAGTTTGCCAGTGTAATGTAGGCAACGGCCACCATGTGCACAGCGTTGGGAACAACCGCATTATTACCAATAATAATGTCTGGCGATTTGTCCATACGCCTGCCCGGTATCGTATAATCATACTGTTGCCTGATGCCCGATTGCAGATCAAGCGAAGCAACACCGCCATCGCAGCCATTGCCATAATACGCCGATACGGCTATCGAGCCATTAGGCCCGCCGCCACTTGGGATATAGTTGATCATTGCAGTGTTGATGCCCGCAATATAGGAAGAAGGGTTAGGCCCTACAGCATTGTACCACGGGTTATCTGCCTTTGTGGGGCCAACAAAAACCTGCCCATATACCCGGCCGCTCTGTGCCAGGCTAAACATACCGGCGAGTACTATACAAGCCAGCAATCGAAATTGAATTTGTTTTTTTTTCATGTCTTTTGATTTAAAATTTGGTTAAGAATGAAAAACAAAAAAACAAGTTGCGTTAAATGGGGTTGTCTGCTATAAATAATCGGGTAAAATTTCCCGGTTCTAAATCCCGGTACCCGGCGGCCCATACAGGCTGTATGTGGCTTCGGTAATGCTGGTTGCTGTAATATTCATTTTTGATGCTACGCCGTTTACAAGATTTAACTTGGGTTTTCTAATGCTCCAATTTGCCCTCATTCATTAATATAAAATTAAGAAATGTTGTTTAATTGTGCAATAGCTGTTTGTAGCTATTTTTTCACAAAACAGAAAAATGTTGATTATCAGGCAATTGCGTGCAAAAAATAAAGTATGTATTTCTTCGTGTCCCCGGAGAGTCTCCGGTTTCTCCAACGGGGATTCTCCGGTTCGCACAGGACAAGCTACAATAGCACACAGCTATTTCTTAAAATAGCCTATATGTATTTTCAAGACATCAAAAAACACCCATCAAAGCACTTGATCAAAAGCGCAGCTACTCAATACGTATAACCTCAATCATATCAACCCTTTAGCTCCAAAGAAATTTCTGTCATAGTCAGTATGGGTACTATCACAGCGCGAAAAGCGCGCTATCATAGATATTCAATTTGCAGGGTTCACCTTTCTGTTTCACCTTTGTGCTTTCTCGGGCTAATTTTGGACTGCCAATAG
>CAIVKT010000263.1 GCA_903906615.1 uncultured Bacteroidota bacterium
ATAACATAAGCGTTAGTGACGCATTGCAGATCTGGCGCTGTATTTCTGTACATCTATGGATGAAAGAATATAATATCCATTAGAACAATTGCATTTATTACTTTTGTCTGTGCTCCTTGCTTTTTAAACGCCAATAAATGGTTAATGTGATATTCCTAATATTCTATTTAATTAGCATATTTTTTTTTACGGGCGAAAGCTTATACTACATACTCATTTTTCAATGCCTCGTGTGTATTGTACAAAGCCTGAAGCAAAAAAACTATATCACACCCATCTTCACTTTCTACATTGGCGTTATTATTACGAACCTCGCCAACCTCAGCCTTATAGGACAGGTAGCCAACCATAATATAAGGGCCTACAACTACATCGTACCCCGCTATATTGATGATGCGGTGAAGCTATGGTGCGTATCCTGCACACTGATCATTATCGGGTACGATCTTTTTGCAAAAAGGTCATTTGCCTCTATCGCGGTGATCGTGACCAAGAAGCAAAACCTCAAGATCATCTTTGCGATACTTTTGGGCATTAACCTGCTGCGTATTTCAGGCGGCACCGTACGGCTCAACGGCAGTGGTGTCTTTAAAATAATAGGGCTGCTGAATATGGTGGGCATCATGTTCTTTGCCCGCCTGTGGTCTAAGGATAATATAAAGACCTATCGCAATTATGCACTGATACTTTATGTGCTGCAAACCTATGTGGCGCTGCTCACCGCCTTTTTGCGCTCCGACCTGATCATACCCAGCTTCTGTTTATTCCTTGGCTACTTCATAGGCAAAGGGCATATAAAATATGTGTTCAGCTACCGTATACTTCCCTTTATACTTATTGTGGTACTCTACTCCAGTGCCTTCTCCGCTTTGCAAACAAACAGGTCGAACTTTATTAATGCCTTTTCTGAAAACGACACCCACACAGAACAACCGGCAGAGAACTCAACAGCGCTGCTCGACAGGAACGCGAACCTCGCACAGCTTACCAACATAGTAAAGCTGGTAAAACAAAACGGATTTTACGAAGGCAAGGCTTCCGCGCCGCTTGTACTGGCCCTCATACCCAGGTTCTTATGGCCTGATAAGCCGGTGATCGCCATAGGGGCATGGTTCGCACTCGAGATCGGGGCTGCCTATAAGACAGATAATGGCAGGGCAAATAACTCCATTAACATGACCCTGCCGGGAGAGCTATACCTCGATTTCGGGTGGACCGGCCTGGTACTGGGCAGCCTGCTGATGGGGGCATTTATCGCAGCCCTATGGAATGCTACTAAGTTTTATGAATCGGAGTATAATATCACCGGCACCTTGTTTGGCGGGTACCTGTTCTTCCTTTCGGTATTCGGTTTTGCGGGAGACCTGCAGATACTCATCACACTGGTCTCCACCTACCTGATGTTCTATCTAATAAAAAAGGTGATCGTGAGACTTTAGTCTTACGGCTTTTTTGCGGCCAATAAAGCAGCAACCTTTTGCGCCAGCTTGTGCGAAGGATATTCTACCAGCAAGTATATCACATAAGAAATAACCAGCGATAGCAGGATAAATAAAAGATAGGTATACCCGTTATAAGCAATGAAAGCGCTGAGCATAATAAAACAAAGCTCGTGGCCCAGGTAAATGGAATAAGAAAACTTGCCTCCATACTCAAACAGCCGGCTCACCTTATGCGTACGGTAATACACGATCTCTTTTTCTATCCATACATAAAGCAGCAGCGCATAGAAATTTAATGTGAACAGGCAGCTTACATACAGGTGCGCAGCCAGCACAAAAATGAGTACGCTGCACAGGTACACCAATACCCTGTACTTCCAGATAGTGGCTACGGATACCGTATAATCCACCTTATCTATTTTCTCAGCCAGCATCACCCCGAGCAGCCAGCAGGGCAGGCCTATAAGCCAGGTCAGTGATGTACCCAGTTGCCAGTAGTTGATATTATAATTCAGTTGCTGCTGCAGCAGGAGCGACTGGAAATTATCCCTGCCGAAAAATGCCGCGGCAAAAATTGAAAGCACAAATGCGATGATGAACTTAGACTTCCAGCTTGTTTTTATGCTAAACAATACCGGGTAAATAGTATAGTAGATCAGCTCGCAATACAGGCTCCACACCGGTATGTGGTCGTAATAATTGAAGTGATTGGCCACAAGCCCTACCACCAGCAACGGCAGGCCGATACGCAACCAGCGGCGTAATAAAAACGGGAGAACATCAAAATGGTCTTTATTGCGGTTGGGATAATGGATCACAAAGCCGGAGATAACGAAGAAGGCAATAACGGCAGCCACACCAAAGTAAAGATGATTGATGGCAACGCCCATATACTGCAATGGCTTAACGGAAGAACCCTTGAGCAGCAAAACAAAAGGGTCGCGAAAATGGGACAGCAACACGATCAAGGCTAAAAAAAACCTGATGCTATCAATACCATTTATCCAGCGGCTTTTGGTTGCGGTCATTTTTTCTGTGCGGCGGTTTTCTGTGGGGTAGCAACAAAAGTAATCAAAAAGGGTTGCTCCCGTATTTTTACTTGTTTGGCGGAAACGCTATCTTCACACACACATTACCATCACCAATGAAAATACTAGCCATAGGGCCATTATGGAGAGGAAGCAATGCGGGTGGCCTGTTCCAGGCCATGAGCAGGCAGGGCTGCCTTATAGAAGTGCTGGACGAGTTCTACTACATCAGCCTGCAAAGCAAAGACAAGCTCACTAAAGTGTACGAGCGGCTGCTACGCCCGAGGCAGGTCACGGAATTCAACGAGGCTATCAAGCGCAAAATAAATGTGCTGCGGCCAAAGGTGCTGTTTGTATACAAGGGCGCATTTGTGCTGCCGGAAACATTGCAATATGCCAAACAAAACAATTGCAGGCTGGCCTTATTTTACCCGGATGTGAGCACAACTGCTCATGGCCCCAACATACCCAAGTGCATACCTTTATACGACACCGTATTCACCACCAAAACATTCGGGATAACCGATATGGCGAAATTTGGTGTGAAGAACGCTCATTTCATCCCCCACGGTTTCGACCCACAGATACACCGGCAATTGCCACTGAGCGATGAGGATAAGAAGAACTATGGCTGCGATGCCTCCTTCATCGGCACATGGTCACACAAGAAGGAAGCGTGGCTAACAATACTGAAGAAAGCCCTGCCGGATATAGACCTGCGCATATGGGGCGAACAATGGAGTAAAGCCCAATCGCCCGAAATAAAGAGCTCGATACAACACGCACCCGTAGTGGGCGACTTGTATGCCGTAGCCATACAATGCTCAAAGATCAACCTGGGCATACTCTCCGAGCAGGTAACCGGCGCATCATCGGGCGACCTCATCACCTCACGCACCTTTCACATACCCGGTTCGTTCGGCTTTCTGCTGCACGAGCGCAATGAAGAATCGGTATTGTATTTTAAAGAAAATGAAGAGGCCGGTTTTTTTGATGGCGCCGAAGAATTGGTGCAAAAAGTAAGTTACTACCTCGAGAAGAGCGGCCTGCGCGAGCAGATACGGCTATCGGGATACATCAGGTCGCTGAGGGAACATTCACTGGATGAACGGGCAAAAACCGTGATCAGTTTTCTCGGATAAGGTCACCTGAAATTAACCACCATGCCCAGCCCGGCCCCGTGCGGAACAGCCATGGGCGATACCTGCATAGATATATCGCGGGAGATGTCGAAATTTTTGAGGTGGGCAGATGTTACCGCATCAATGATCTGCAGCATATAGCCCACACCGGTAAAAAGCACTGTAAGGTCGAGATATTTATCGTAGTCGCTCTGCAACTGTTGCAACTGCGCTGTAGTATAGATATTCACATACTGATCGGTAGGATAAGGATTGTTGATGCGCCCAATGTACGCTTTGCGATAGGTTTGGTAGTTGTTGAGGTTATCGGCAATAAAGTACCCTGCTACGCCCAGCCCTACATAGATAACAGGTATCTTCCAGTATTCATGATTGTAAGCCTGCCCAAGCCCCGGTACTATGGCCGAGTACAGCCCGGCTTTTTTAGGATTGGGTTGGTATAGATGTGGCTTCATAACGGTATCCACCCGCGCATGCCTTGCTGTAGCCGATGAATCGCCAACTGTACCCTGCGCAAAAGATGCCTGCGGCCCAAGCAGCGAGCAAGCGGTAGTGATACAAATAAAAATAAATCTTGCCAATACTGTCCTCAAGCGTAATGATTAAATCAGGCGGTAAAGATACTGAAGTTTGTTTATCTCTTATCTTCGCCCCTGCAAAGATTGTAGCAGCATGGTCAATACCTTAAAATTCATTGTTTCCCACCCGTTGAATAAGGCCAATAAGGCCGCAGCGCTGCTGCGGTTTGTGCAATGGCAGGTGCGGTCGAGGATGAGCAATGGCCCCATGGTGCATCCCTTCACCGAAAAAAGCAAGCTATACGTATCTAAGGGCGAAACAGGGGCTACAGGCAATGTATACTGCGGGCTGCATGAATTCTATGATATGGGCTTCCTGCTGCACCTGCTGCGCCCCACCGACCTGTTTGTGGATATAGGGGCCAATATAGGCAGCTATACCATACTGGCAACTGCTGAGATCGGGGCTACAACTATTTCGATAGAGCCGGTACCCGCAACATTTAAACGGCTTACTGCCAATATAGACCTGAATAAAATAAACAACCATACACACCCACTGAATATAGCACTCGGAAAAGAACAGGGGGTATTGCGGTTTACCAAGTCTTTCGATACAGTGAACCATGTAGCCACCGAGCAGGAAACAGATACCATAGACGTGCCGGTAGATACCCTGGACAACATACTGCAACAAAACAACCCCATACTGCTTAAGATAGACGTAGAGGGCTTTGAAACAGAGGTGCTGAATGGCGCAGCCCGCACATTAACCAATGAATCGCTGAAAGCCATCATCATAGAACTGAACGGCTCCGGCAACAGGTATGGATACAACGAAGAGCTGATACACAAAAAGCTTACAGGGCATGGATTTCAGCCATTCGATTATGATCCCTTCACAAGAACATTGACTCCAAGATCATCATTCAGTGATGCCAATACGATTTACCTCAGGGATACACAATACGTAGCCGGCCGGGTGAAGAGTGCAAGAAAAGTAAGTGTACTGGGGCAGGTGTTTTAGACACTTTACTGCGCCAGCCAATACTTTCTCAGCAACCACTCCCCTACTGCCAGCAGCAGGATGATAAAGAAATACCATTTGCGGTCTACCAGCGGCACAGTCTCTGTGTCGGTTTGCAGGATGGGTTTCACCCGCTCATTGTGGCTGATGCTGTCGTACAGCGATGCCACATTTTTTGACGGCACAAAGCCCCCGTTATATTTTTTGGCAAGGCCATAGAGCAAGGGATAGTCGGCTCCGCTCTGCATCAGCTCCAGTGGCATACTCTCTACCACAAAGCTGCCCGTCGCCGTATAAGGCTTATCATTGTAAGTAGTGTGCGCTGTATAGGTGTAGGTGCCACCGGCCCATATACCTATGTTGATGCTGTAAGCGCTGCCGGAGCGCTCAAAAGAAAAATTCTGTTTGCGGCCTGCGCTGTCGGCAATAACCAATTGCACATCAGGTGTATTCACCTGTTCGTTATTGGCATTGAGCAGGTAAGCATTGAGCGATATAGCTTCCTGGTCGCTCCATACATATTTTGGCAGCGCCACCCTGAAAGGTTTTTCATTATTATTCGCCGAAAGAAAAGCAACCGTTTGACGGATACACTCATCCACCACCGCATGGTCGCCTGTGTTCTTGAACTCGTATAGCCTCCAGCGCCAAAGGCCCTCGCCCATAAGTATCGCTGATGGCACAGCGCCCTGTTGCAGCACCCACAGCGGTATTTGCCCGCCTGCAGCGCCATTCTTTTGCGAGAACAGTATACCCGCGCCGGGGGCCACATTCACATTACCCGTGCTTACAGACAGTGGCGGCATTTTATCGGTCACAGACAGTATCTGCTGCGGCAATATAAAGTTACTGAAGGCAGTGTTGTATGCGGGCAGCACATCGTGCGGACCTGCCTGCATTACGGTAGTATGCGTGAGCGTGCTGAGGCTGTTTACTGCACCCAGATCCGACTGGCCGGTGAGTATGAGCCATATGGGCTTGCGGGCCGCAATGAGATTGGCCGCGATCCTGCTGCGCACAGAGGGCAGCCCGTGCAGGATGATAACGTTGTAACTGCTTAATGATGTGGGAAAGTTATCGGCAGAAACTACTGATACCCTATACGTTTCCAGCCCGCTCAACGCTTCTTTAATGGCATTTACATCAGGGTGCGGCGAGGCCGATACAATAAGGATATTCTTCTTCTCATCTACCACTTCTACAAAAACATCTTTGCGGTTATTGGCCACATTCTTTTCACCTTCGGCCTCGGGTACGCTGATGGTGTAGTGGTGCAGGCCCGCCTTGGTGGCCTGCACCGGGAAGGAAACTGCGCGGTCATACTTATCGGCATTTATAGCCAGCGGCACAGAAGATATCGTTTCCTCACCTTCTTTTATCGTTACGCTGTTGTTGTATCCTTTACACAATTCGGCTATCAGGTCGGCACGTATCTCAAAGGTGCTGTTGAGCGTAGCCGTTTTGTTAGCATATACCGAGGTGATGCGTATATCTTTCTGCGCGGTGCTATCGCCAATGCCTACTGTATACATGGCGCTGTGCAGCGACAGGTCCTGGTACAGCGGGTTAGCCCCCTGGTTGTAGCGGCCATCGGTAGCCAGTATCACCGCGCCCAGGTTTTGCAGGCCATAGTACTCCTGCGCCCTTGCCAGCGCGGCAGATATATCTGTAGCAGCCTCATGGTAGCCAAAAAGGCTATCGGCCCGCACAGCGCCACCAAAGCCCCACTGCACTACCTTATATTCTGTGGATAGCTTGGCGGTAAGATCGGTAATGTTTTTGCGGTAAGCAGCAGAGTCGTTGCCCAACGCATTGGCTATAGAGCGGGAGTCATCCTGTAGCAGCAGCACTATGGGCTTCTCCGTTACATTGCGGGTAATGGTGATCACCGGCACCAGCAACAGCAGCAGGGTGAAGAAAACCACCAAACTGCGCAATAAAGAAGTGAGCCAGGGATAAGGCACCTGCCTCCGCTTGTCTGCCCTATACACCCAATAACCCGCCGCAGCTGATAGAATAACTGCTATTAACCAAAAAATCCACTGCATGAGGCGGCAAGCTAAAGAAAAATTCAAAAAAAGAATGGTAATTGTAGCTTAAATAGTGATATTTGTAGGGCTTTTTACAACCATATAATTTTCTCGCATCTATTATGACTAAGATCATACCTCTTTTTGCATTGCCATTTTTGCTATTAGCAACCCCTTCATCAGCCAAAGGACATGGCGGGCATGGGGGCGGTGGCCATCATAGCGGCGGTGGCGGACACCACAGTAGCGGTGGCCATGTGGCGGCACGCAGCAGCGCCGGCGGCAGCCATGCCCCTGTGCGAGGCAATGCACCACAGCAACGCCCTTCCTCTAATGGCGTGGCTAACCCCCACCAGTTTGTGAGCAGGAGGCCCGCAAGTGCATCGAGGGCTCCCGTACAGGTAGCCAGCCCCAGGGCCGGCATCAGAACACCGGAAAACAGCTACAGGGTAACACCGGCAGGTGCCCGCGTGAGTACTATGTATTCAGCTCCATATTATCCAAATGAACATTGGGGATATTATAATCCCTATTATGGCTATGCGCCCTTTTATGGCTATCCCGGCTATGCCATGCTTAGCTTTGGCGCCGGTTTTTATTACACACCGCATTATGGTTATGCAGGCGCACCTTACAACAGCGGCTACAACAACAGCAATGACGCATACAACAACAATAGCGAAGTGGACGGCTACGAGATGCAGGGATTTGTGGTCTATGAGCGCGATACCATACAGGGTATTGTGACCATGGAGAAAAATAAAGTGGAGGTGCAAAACATTGACTCCGGCAAGCACTACGACTACTCCTTCAAAACAAAGAAGGCAGGGCTTACTTACATCACACTATATGAATCGGACAGCAGTAACAACCAGTTGAACCTGGTACGCCTGCCAGGCGATAAAAAAAATCTATGGCGCGTGATACATGAAGGCAAACTGAACATCTACGATAAGCGCCGCGGCTTTATCTATTCCCCCGATGATGTGGACATGAAAACCATAAAAGTAGTCTACAATGGCCAGTCTGAAGCCTTATACGCACACTCGGTAAGCGATGCCAAGCGCAAGCTCACAGAATACGTGAACACTGCCTACAACAGCCACCTTGACCCCAAGAACTTTACATGGAAGGAGCTGCTGGTGTATATTGACAAGCTGGATTGATAATATTATTTTTGTAATTTTGTATAGTGCAGAACAAGGCTCAAATATTAGAACGTATAAAAAACTCCGTAAAAGAAACAGCGCCTGATGCCACGCTGATCTTATACGGCTCCTATGCCCGTGGCGATGAGCGCGAGGATTCTGATATAGACTTGCTGGTACTGGTAAGTGAGGAAAAGCTAACGAGGGAAAATGAAATAAAAATAAAGTACCCGTTGTACGATATAGAAACCGATACCGGCATTATTATAAGCCCATTGGTGTTGCCAAGAAATACATGGATCACAAGGCATCGGATCACACCATTTTATGAGAATGTTGGCAAAGAAGGTATTGTACTATGAAAACAGGAAGCAAGAGTGACATAGTAAACTACAGGCTTGCAAGAGCAAACGAAACGTTGAACGAAATTGAATTTCTTATTCGGCAAGGGTACCTGAATAATGCAGTTAACAGACTTTATTATGCAAGTTTTTATGCTGTTGTGGCTTTGCTTACGCAATACGACATTAACACAAAAACGCACAATGGAACACGGCAGATGTTTGGACTCCATTTCATTCAACCAGGTATTATAAGCAAGGCATCGGGGTCTTTTTACAGGGATATTTTTGACAAACGCCAAACCGGTGATTACGAAGACTTTATTGTTTTTGAAGAAGATGAAGTAAAATCTTTTCTTTTACCAGCCCGCAACCTTTTAAAAGAAATAGAGCAGATCATCGCCAATAAATAGCCTTCCATATACATTTTTATTCATACCAAATCTTAAACAAAACGTATTACTTTTGAGCGTTCAAAAAAAACACTCAAAACTATTAATACACATGGCTAAGATCAAAGTAGCAAATCCCGTTGTGGAATTGGATGGCGATGAAATGACGCGCATCATCTGGAAGTACATCAAAGAAAAACTTATCCTCCCGTATCTCGATATAGACATCAAGTACTATGACCTGGGCATAGAACACCGCGATGCTACTAACGACCGGGTAACTGTTGATTCTGCAAATGCTATCAAACAGTATGGCGTGGGCATCAAGTGCGCTACCATCACCCCGGATGAAGAGCGTGTAAAGGAATTCAGCCTGAAACAGATGTGGAAGAGCCCTAACGGCACTATCCGCAACATACTGGATGGTACTGTATTCCGTGAGCCGATAGTGATGAACAACATACCCCGCCTGGTGCCTAACTGGACAGCCCCTATCTGCATAGGCCGCCACGCATTCGGCGACCAGTACCGCGCTACAGACTTCGTGGTAAAAGGCAAGGGCAAGCTCACCATCAAGTTTGAAGGTGATAATGGCGAGACAATAGAGCATGAAGTATATAACTTCAAAGGCGATGGCGTAGCATTGGCTATGTACAATACCGATGAGTCCATCATGGGCTTTGCGCGTGCGTGCTTCAACATGGCGCTGTCTAAGCAATGGCCGCTGTACCTCTCTACCAAGAATACCATCCTGAAGAAATACGATGGTCGCTTTAAGGATATATTCGAGAAGATATACAATGAAGAATTCAGGGCTGATTTCGAAAAGAACAAGATCACTTACGAGCACCGCCTGATAGATGATATGGTGGCCAGCGCACTGAAATGGCACGGCAACTTTGTATGGGCCTGCAAGAACTACGATGGCGATGTACAGAGCGATACAGTAGCGCAGGGCTTCGGCTCACTGGGCCTGATGACCTCTGTACTGATAACCCCCGATGGCGACACCATGGAGGCTGAAGCAGCGCACGGCACCGTAACCCGCCACTACCGCGAATACCAGAAGGGCAACCCAACAAGCACCAACCCCATCGCATCTATCTTTGCATGGACCAGGGGCCTGGCCTTCCGCGGCAAACTGGATAACAACGAAGAGCTCATCAAATTCTCTCATGCGCTTGAAGCAGTGTGCGTAGAAACCGTACAAAGCGGCAAGATGACCAAGGACCTGGCAGTGTGCATACATGGCAACAAAGTGAACCATGGCGAGCACTACCTGTATACCGAGGAATTCCTGGATGCACTTAACGAAGGACTGAAGACGAAGCTGGCATAAACCGGCAACCATACTAATACCACAAAGCCTGTATCAGCAAATGGTATAGGCTTTGTTATTTCCCGTGGCTCGATTATTATATTACTAAATCAAATCAAAAAAAACACACTCATGGGTATTTGGGCAATATTAGCAGTATTAGTAGTAGTAGCATTTGTTATCAAAGGAGGGCATTACGTATATCATACCCGCAAGGCACGCAGGGCAGGCTCTGCGAAGCAGACACCAACTCATTAATTTCAACGAAGCAGCAATGCTCAAAAGACTATATTATGATACGTTGATGCTGATGGCGGGTGATAGAACCATCAAAGCTATTTTCATCATCCTGTTCTTACTAGCGTTAGGCTGTTTTTTATTGCTCATCGGTTATCAGGGAGAATTTATATAAACTGTGGGTATGCTGTATTTATACACTATCCCACTGTTCGTCTGCCGGATTATCCCAAACATGATCAAAATTAAGTGAGGATTGAACAAAGAAATCAGAAGCATACCGCTCTTGTAAGCCTAAGACAAGCCATTCAGTAAGGTCTACAAACTTATTAGATAGTAAGAATTTCAAATTCTCATTCATACTCTAAAGTTAAGACGATTTATTAAATTCAGTAGAACACTTTTGATAAATAAAACAGGCTATCTCTTTTGGGAGACAGCCTGTACAAAAATATGAGGGGAAGCCCCTGCACAAGGTCCCGCTTTTTCAGCGGGAGGGGTTTGGGGTTTTACATTTCTAAAAGGGCCTTCACCGGGTCTTTACCAATAAGCAGCAGCTCAGGGTTTTCCAGCAATTCTTTTACCCTTACCAGGAAGCCAACTGATTCGCGGCCATCTATGATGCGGTGATCGTAGCTTACGGCTACATACATCATCGGGCGTATCTCTACCTTGCCGTTGATAGCCATGGGCCTGTCCTGTATCTTGTGCATACCCAGTATAGCCGACTGCGGTATATTGATAATGGGCGTAGACATAAGCGACCCGAACACACCACCATTGGTGATAGTGAAGGTGCCGCCGGCCATTTCATCAGGGCTTAATTTGCTGTCGCGGGCTTTCTTGGCCAGCTCCACTACCTTTTGCTCTATACCTGCCATGCTCAGGCTCTCCGCATTGCGGATCACCGGCACCACCAGGCCCTTCGGCGCAGATACTGCTATAGATATATCGCAGTAGTCGTGGTACACAATGGCATCGCCATCTATATAGGCATTCACCGCGGGCCACTCCTGTAGCGCCACGCAGCAAGCCTTGGTAAAGAACGACATGAAGCCGAGATTGACACCATGCGTTTCTTTAAAGCCATCTTTATATTGCTTGCGCACTTCCATAATGCGCGTCATATCCACCTCGTTGAACGTGGTGAGCATAGCCGTGCTGTTCTTGGCTTCTACCAGCCTGCGGGCTACGGTCTTGCGCAGGTTGCTCATCTTCTCCCTGCGCTCTTCGCGGGTAAAGGCGGCATCACCACCCTTACGGCCCGGGTGCGCGAGGGCTTCCAGCACATCATGCTTCAATATCTTACCGTTGCTGCCTGTGCCTGTCACTACATCTGGCTTCACCTGCTTATCACTCATGATGGCTTGTGCCACCGGCGTTGCTTTCACATCGGCAGGTAATGCTTCCTTGGGTGCGGCTGGGGCGGCGGCGGCCTTGGGGGCATCTGCCTTGGGCGCTGCGGGTGCTGCAGCCGGTGCGGCAGGAGTTCCTTCGGGCTTTGGCGCTTTATCATCTATGGAGCAGGCCAGGTCGCCTATGTTAAGGGTCGCGCCTTCGGCGGCTACTATATGCAGTACACCTGCCTGTTCGGCATTCAGCTCAAAGGTCGCTTTTTCTGATTCCAGCTCGCACAGCACTTCGTCCCTGTTCACATAGTCACCTTCTTTCTTCACCCATTTTACAAGGGTTACTTCGCTGATTGATTCGCCTACAGTAGGCACTTTTATATCTATCATGTTTAATTATTGTTTACGCTGCGGATGGCAAATTTACCAAACTCGCCACTATAAAGCAAAGAAGAAAAAAGGAATAATACATATTATCATAAAAGTTTTTTACTATCTTTGAGCATCAAAGGTGATGGTGTCCCACCTACATAACCGCCGAAAGGCTGATGGCGCCTACAGATAAATTCTTTACTGAGATTTTAAATTTGTAGGCATGTACCAACTTGATAGCCAAACGGGGCAATTATCCATCGCTAAGAACCTCCTTACCTGGACACTATTACTCATTCCCCTGTCATTGACCGTAGGCTCGCTGGTAGCCCTCTTCCTGTGGCTGCTCGACTGGGCTACCCACACCCGCTGGGCCAATGAATGGCTGCTGTACCTGCTGCCGGTAGCGGGTGTGGCCATATACTGGCTTTACAAGCTTTGGGGCAAAAACTCGGAGCAAGGCAATAACCTCATCATGGACGAGATACACCAGCCGGGTGGTGGTGTGCCGCTCCGCATGACACCACTGGTACTCTTCACCACCATCATCACGCATTTATTCGGTGGCTCGGCAGGCCGGGAAGGCACAGCCGTGCAAATGGGTGGCAGCGTAGCCGGCCTGTTCGGCAAGTGGTACAAGCTATCGCCCGAACGGCTGAAGATATTGCTGATGGCGGGTATAGCCGCAGGCTTTGGCGCTGTATTTGGCACACCTGTAGCAGGCGCTATATTCGCTTTAGAGGTACTTACCATTGGCGCCATCCGCTACGAGGCGCTCCTACCCTGCTTCATCGCCTCCTTCCTGGCGCACCTTACCACCTCGGCCTGGGGCATACACCATACGCATTACTACATCACCTCCCTGCTCCCACGCGATACTTTCTTATCCTTGCCCATAAACATCAAAATACTACTCGAGGCCATCATGGCCGGTGCAGCCTTCGGATTAGTTGCTTATCTTTTTTCAGAGCTTACCCACACCATAAAGAACACCGCAAAAAAGATCATCCCTATAGAATGGCTGATACCTGTAGCGGGCGGCGCACTCATCATCGCACTCACATTTATGCTGGGTACTACAGACTACCTCGGCATAGGTGTCACCGGTAAAGATGTATATAGCGTAAGCATCGTCAGCGCATTCCAAACAGGTAATTGTACTTACTGGAGCTGGCTTTGGAAACTACTGTTTACAGCCATCACATTAGGCACAGGCTTTAAAGGCGGCGAGGTAACGCCCTTGTTCTTCATCGGCGCAACCCTTGGTAATACTATTGCCTTCCTTTGCGGCGCACCTGTAGACCTGTTTGCGGCCATGGGCTTTATAGCAGTATTTGCAGGCGCTACCAACACCCCCCTCGCCTGCACTATTATGGGTGTAGAGCTTTTTGGCGGAGAGTACACGCTATACTTTGCAGTAGCCTGCTTCACGGCCTACTATTTCAGCGGCCACACAGGCATCTACCATGCACAGCGCATAGCCGTAAACAAGCACGGTACTACCGGCAACGAAGGAACAACGCTAAAAGAAATACGCGATGTCCGCATCGCACGCAATATGGAACGGCTTAAAAAATGGACGGGAAGGGAATAGATGGTTAGCTTCTGCGCAAATGGTGACTTTGAAAAAAAACGCTAATGAAAGCGACAAATAAAACGGCTAACAAGACAATAAAAAAAAGAAAAGCCCAAAAGAAAATTAGGAATATTAGAAGGTAAAGGAAAAATAAAATTCCTTCCTGATTTTAAAATGTCAACAGAAGAATTTTTAGGCTTATAAATCCTCTCTTGCCGTACAGCGAATATCAGGGGAAGCCCCTTTAGGGGTTTGGGGTTTTGCTAATCCACCCAGTCACAAATAAACACATTGGTATCATGCCCGCCGCCATTGTTGCGGTTAGAGCTGAAGATAAACTTCTTGCCATCGGGCGAGAACATAGGAAAGGCATCAAAGCTATCATCGTGCGAGATGCGCTCCAGCCCTGTGCCATCGAGGTTGATGAGGTACATATTGAACGGGAAGCCGCGCTCATATTCATAGTCTGATGCAAATACGATCTTCTTGCCACTCGGCGTAAATGCCGGTGCCCAGTTAGCCTTGCCCAGGTGCGTAATTTGGCGCGCGTCTGAGCCATCTGCATTGGCTATGAATAATTCCATGTGGGTAGGCATCACCAACCCTTGCGCCAGCAGGTCGTTGTAGTCTTTTATCTCTTCTGGTGTTTGCGGACGGCTTGCACGCCATACGATCTTCTTACCATCGGGCGAGAAGCAGGCCCCGCCATCATAGCCCAGCGTATTGGTGATCTGTTTTACATCAGTACCATCCAGCTTCATCGTGTACAGGTCTATATCACCGTTGCGCATACTTGTGAAGATGATACGGTCGCCCTTCGGAGATATGGTAGCCTCAGCATCATAGCCGGGTGTGCTGGTGAGGCGCTTGGTGATATTGCCATCCAGGTCGGCAACAAAAATATCGTAGCTATCGTATATCGGCCACACATACTTTTTGATCACGTTCCTGTCCGGCACCGGCGGGCAGGTATCCATAGCCAGGTGCGTAGAGGCATACAGGAAGTGTTTGTGATCAGGCATCAGGTAGGCGCAGGTAGTGCGGCCCTTGCCGGTACTCACTTGCTTGTACTTAAATTTATCTTTCGCGGTCTTAGGTATAGAACCATAGTATATACGGTCGCACAT
This sequence comes from uncultured Bacteroidota bacterium, assembly GCA_903906615.1. Taxonomy (GTDB): domain Bacteria; phylum Bacteroidota; class Bacteroidia; order Chitinophagales; family Chitinophagaceae; genus Nemorincola. The sequence goes on from CAIVKT010000263.1 coordinate 15,048, forward strand.
GATACCGTCCTTTGGATTGGTACGCTGGAAAGTAATGTGCTCATTATCAAAACCAAAATAAGCCTCCGCATTGTCACCACCCGTGGTCAGTTGCTGCAGGTTCTTAAAATGCTTCTCATCAGGATAGGCCAGGGGCTTCTGCTCCTGCGCTTTGGCTATAAGGCCGGCTGATAATAGGAATGCTGTAAAGATGCCTTTGGAGATAGTATGTGTTGATATCATATAATACAATATGCGGCAAAACTAATTCAATGCCAAGCGAATAAAGATGAGCAGAAAGCCTGTTTTGTCAGGCAAGTGTCAAACTTCATTAGTTCATTTTATCCACCACGCTATCCACCTGTCGTTTTATCTTGGCCACGGTAGCGGTCTGTTTCTTGTTCTCGTTCACATCCAGCGATTGCTTTTGTGCCAGTGTTCTTTCTTCCAGCACCTTGCGCATGTTCTCTGCTTTCTCCATGTAGTCGGTCAGCATTATTTCACGCTTGTCTACTTTCGCCAGTCCGTCAAATAGTTTTTTGTTGGCCTTCAGGTAGCCTGCATAGTGCGCCAGGTCGTCGTTGTAGGTGGCTATATGGTCCAGGTATTCTGTTGCAGCTTCCTTATAGTCCGTTTTCAGGTTCTCATTGGTGCTGTTCCATTTCTTGTATTGCTCCATCGCCTTCAGGTTCTTTTTATAGAGGTCCATCTGCGCTATTTGTATTTTCTGCCTGTTGTCGTGCGCTACGGCTATGGAGTCAAAGTTGGCGCAATAGTATTTCTGTAGCGTATCTGCTCTATGGTATTTCAGTTCTCTGAACTGTCCCCCGTAGGTGATCACTTCATCGTCATAGTTGTCATTCATCCTCAGCCGCGACTTTGTTTCCAGTACCAGCACGGAGTCGGCCATGCCCAGGTAGTTGGCCAGCGAGTCCAGCCGTTTGCTGTTCTCGTCTTCCAGTGTCTTTATCTTGTCGTCCTGGTCCAATATTGCTGTTTGCAGGTCTTTGATGCGTTCCTTCCTTGCGGCTATAGAGTCCCGCAGGGTCATTACCTCCGGCGAGTTAGCTTTCTTTTCTGTCTTTCCAGTCACCACACTTTCTATATAGTTGGGGTCTACAGCGCGCTCCCGTTTGCGCACCGCCTGTGCTTTCTTGCCCAACTTGTCATTCTTCGATTTGGTGGCGTGTGCGTATTTCTTTTCCTCTGCCATCAGGCGCTTATCATCGGTCTTTATCTGCCGTATGTCTTTCTTCGCTTCCTGGTTCTTGGTCTTGTTCTTTTTCTTCAAGCCGTTATACTGCTCCGGGAAATCTTTCTTCTGCTCCTTAATGTACTCTTCCGATTTTTTCAGCGAATAAGACGCATCCTTCACCAGCGCCTTGCTCTCCAGCATAGTGCTGTCTGTAAATGCCTTCTCCAGCTTCGCCGATGCCTTGAACGCATACTTTTGCGCCAGTGCCATCGGGTAGCGTTTATTGAATTCGTAGGCCCTGTCAGCCATATCCATAGTACGCTCCTGCTCGGTCAGGTCGCTGATCTTTGCCAACTCGGGGTTCTTATTGCTTACCTTACTGATCGCATTGAACTTCTTCACCGCGCTGTCGCCTGTTTCAAATACCTGTAGCGGCATAGCTGTGTCGCTCAGTTGCCACAAAGGGTCTGTCGGCAGGTGTTTCAGCTTAAAGACAGCGGGGTCCTGCAAAAAATAGGACGTGTCGTATTTGAATTGGAATTTCAGCTTCTTGGTATAGGTCATTTTCCTGCGCAGTACCTTGTTCAGTATCACGCCCATCTTGGTGGGTGCCTGCACCAGGCCACCCGCGCCCCAGGTAGGGTCGGCAAGTTCCCATTGGCCGTCTACCATCACCGCGCACCACTCGTGGCGGGGTATGTACATCTTGTCGCCATTATCAAATATCCAGTCTTTTGCATAGCCGTCCACTGCTACTGCTTTCATACCCGCCTCTTTGCACATCTCCACAAACAGCGTAGAATAGCCCTCGCACAATGCCCGCCTGCCCTTCAATACCTTATCGGCCTTGGGGTGCGTGAAGCTTTGCTTCTTCAGCGACTTTACATCGTACTTAATGTTGTGGGTGATCCAGTTATAGATCGCATTGGCTTTCTCCCGCTCGCCGGTGAGGCCATCGCACAGGTAGTGGGTAAGCTCTTCGTAATTTTTAGTGGCGCTGCCGGGCGCTTTAATACCAATAGACGTATCCACCTGTGCTTTTCCGGCAAATGAGCACAATACCAATAAACACAATAAGAGTATATTTTTATTCATAAGCACACCTGTTTTGATCTGTAACGGCCTGTATCTAAACAAAGCACGTGAAAATACTCTTTTTTATATAACAGGCAAAGCACTCTTTCGCTCGGCATGATGTTTTTCAATGATAGTTACAGATATTTATAGAAAAATCAGCACCCACACCATGCCAAACCAATTAAATACACAGTGCTGCATAGCCGGCGGAGGCCCGGCAGGCATGATGCTGGGGTTTTTACTGGCGCGTACCGGGATAGAAGTAGTGGTGCTTGAAAAACATGCCGATTTCTTTCGTGATTTCCGTGGCGATACTATACACCCCTCTACATTCCAATTGATGCACGAACTGGGCTTGCTTGATGACTTCCTGAAAGTACCGCGCCAGGAAGTGAAGCACCTTGAAGTGGTCTTTAACGGCGAATCCATACAACTTGCAGATTTCACACACCTCAAAGTAGCCAAGCCGGTGCTGGGCCTGATGCCGCAGTGGGATTTCTTGAAATTTCTGCAAACTCACGCCGAAAAGTACCACACCTTCAAACTCATCCTGGAGGCAGAAGTGACTGACATAATAAAAGAGAAGAAAAGAATTACCGGCATAACCGCCAACACCAAAGACGGACCAATAAATGTATATGCAGATATTGTAGTAGCTACCGACGGACGGGGTTCTGTATTGAGAAAAAAAGCAGGCTTAAAGGTGATCGCATCAGGCGTGCCTATAGATGTGCTGTGGTTCCGCCTTTCAAGGCAGCAGGATGATCCCGCGCAAACATTTGGCCGCTTTGATCATGGCCGCATCATGGTGCTGCTCAACAGGGATGAATACTGGCAGTGCGCCTATCTTATTGATAAAGGCAACTATCCGCAGATACAGCAGAAAGGGATGCCCGCGTTTTATAAAGAGCTCTCTGAAGTATCTCCATTCCTCGCCAACAGGATGCATGAACTCAAAAGCTGGGACGACATCAAGCTGCTGAGTGTGGATATAGACCACCTTGAAACATGGTATACCGGTGGCCTGCTGTGCATAGGCGATGCCGCACATGCTATGTCACCCATAGGTGGCGTGGGCATTAATCTCGCCGTACAAGATGCCGTGGCAACCGCCAATATCCTCTACGAGCCTTTAAGCCGCAGGAAGTCCATCACCACCGACATTTTACAAAAGGTGCAGGACAGGAGAACGTTCCCTACCAAAGTGATCCAAAATATCCAGATATTCATCCAGGAGGGTATCATGAGCCGCAGGTCGTTAGCTGCAAAACACGAAAAACCACCCCTTCCTTTCCGCCTCATAAAGGCTATCCCGTTACTGAGCCGCATACCCGCATGGATCGTGGGTATAGGGGTGCGACCTGAGCATGTGAAGACACCTGAAAAGAAATGACTTACTTTTTTCTTAACAGTGCTTGGTAATCGTCAGCAGATAATTCTATTTGCTTCAATATTTCTAAAATTAGTGTTCTGCCAAGGTCTACGCTACCATGATGGGGAATAGTGGTATATCTGCCATCTGAGTGACGATAAAATTTATGGCTACCTTTTTGACGGACAAAATAAAAGCCTAACTGCAACAATATTCGCTCAAGTGTTTTAGCATCAGTCAGCGGAAACCTACTCATTTTTCGATCATTATTTGCTGTAGACCTACAAATTCCGGCAAATGCGACAGTTCATCTTCAGTCAATTCTTCCATACACAATTCTATCACCTCTTTCAGGTTTACCTGTAACTCGTCCAGGCTTTGAGCTTGCGTATGCGCGCCTGGCAAAGCAGGCACAAATGCGGTGTAAACCCCTGCCTCATTATCCCGCTCTATCTGGGCTGTAAATGTGTACTGTTGCATATCCAAATTTACAAAAAAGCAATAACACTAGCAATTAAATATTTTTA
>CAIVKT010000264.1 GCA_903906615.1 uncultured Bacteroidota bacterium
AAGACAGAAATACAGCGAGATCGCTTTGCAGGATAAGGATACCAATGCCAGTTCGTGCTGCGGTGCCAGTTGTTGCAGTACCGAGGTGTATAACATCATGAGCGATGATTACACGGAACTTGATGGTTATAACGCAGATGCAGATCTTGGGCTGGGCTGCGGCTTGCCTACAGAGTTTGCCAGGATAAAGGCCGGCAATACGGTAATAGACCTGGGAAGTGGCGCCGGTAACGATTGTTTCATCGCAAGAGCTGTGGCAGGGGAAACGGGCAAGATCATAGGCATTGATTTTACGGAGGCTATGATAGATAAGGCCAGGGCTAATGCTGAAAAGCTGGGCTTTAATAATGTTGAATTCAGGTATGGAGATATTGAAAAAATGCCGGTGACAGCAGGCAAGGCTGATGTAATAGTGAGCAACTGTGTGCTTAACCTTGTGCCCAATAAGGAAAACGTTTTCAAAGAAATATTCCGTGTTTTGAAGCCCGGTGGGCATTTCAGTATTTCCGACGTAGTGCTGGTAGGTGAGTTGCCTGATAAGATACGGCAGACCGCTGAACTATATGCCGGCTGTATATCAGGAGCCCTCCAAAAAAGTGCTTATTTAGGCTTAGTAACGGCATCGGGATTTGCCGACATCACTATTCAGAAAGAGAAAGCAATAGTAATACCAGATGATATACTGGCTACTTATTTGACGGCAGGAGAGATCGCCGATTTTAAGGCAAGCGGTTTAGGGATATACAGCATCACTGTTTTTGCAAAAAAGCCGGAAGCCTGCTGTGCGCCGGGTTGCTGCTCATAAATATTTGTATGAGAAAAGTATTCGCAGAATTTTTAGGTACATATGCACTGGTTTTTGCCGGTACTGGCGCTATTGTTATTGATCAGCAGTTTCATGGGGCCATCACGCATGTCGGCATCGCCATCACCTTCGGGCTTATCGTAATGAGCATGATCTATGCCTTCGGCGATATATCGGGCGCGCACCTCAACCCTGCTGTAAGCATAGCGTTTGTTGCAGCAAAGCGTTTTCCTATAAAACTGCTGTTGCCTTATATTTTCGGGCAGCTATCAGGCGCTGTGCTGGCGAGTTTTACGCTCAGGCTGATGTTCCCAGATAACCAATTGCTTGGCGCTACCATGCCATCGGGTTCAGTGTTGCAATCATTTATCATGGAGCTTATACTTACATTCTTTCTCATGCTGGTCATCATCAATGTAGCGGCAGGCAGTAAGGAGCAGGGTATGTTTGCCGGCCTCGCTATCGGTAGTGTGGTGTCATTAGAGGCCATGTTTGCCGGGCCGGTATGTGGCGCTTCCATGAACCCTGCGCGTTCCATCGCCCCTGCTTTGGTATCCGGGCATATGGAGCATATGTGGCTGTATGTAGCAGCGCCTATAGCCGGGGCTGTGTTAGCCGTTTTAGTATTCCAACTTTTAAAGCCTAAAGTATGAACATTCTTTTTGTGTGCATAGAGAACAGCAACCGTAGCCAGATGGCGCAGGCCTTTGCTACCATGTATGGCAAGGGTGCGGTAACAGCCTACAGCGCAGGATCCAGGCCATCGGGCAAGATAAACCCAAGAGCTATAGCTGCTATGAAGGAACTGGGCTACGACCTCACCACCCACGATTCAAAGTCTTTAGATGATCTGCCCGATGTCTTGTTCGACTACGCCATAACCATGGGCTGCGGCGATGCCTGCCCGCTGGTGCGGGCTCAACACAGGCAAGACTGGAACATACCCGACCCGCGGGATATGGATGAAACCCAATTCAGGGCAGTGCGGGAGATGATCGCAGAAAAAGTGCGACAGTTGCCCGGTATGCGTTAGTCCTGTTGCACGTTTAGTTTGCTCATGTCCGCCGTTTTCCATTTGTCGCCCACGCTATAGAGCAGCAGGTACTGGCTGGCGGGATGCTTCAGGGTGATCTCGTACCACCTGCCGGGGTCTTTCATATTTACAGAGTAGTCGGGCGTTTCATAGCTGCGCGCGCCGTGGCCTTCGTACCACCACCAGTTGCCGGTATGGTTGAGTGTAACGCGAATGACACTGTCATTTATTACGGTCACATTGGCCCCGTCATAATCGTTCGTCATGTTGTACGATGCCACATCGTAAATATTATTGCTGAGTATGGTATCAGAGAGGGTCTCTTTCATCATTTTATACATGCCTTCGGGCTGCGCGCCTATCATGGGTGCGCCATTCATATTCTCGGGTAGGTTCAGTAGCAGCACGGTTTTAGCGCCGGGATCGGGTAGGTGCCGCAGCAACCTGGTATTGATCACATCCGACTCCATCCAGTATGTATTTAATTGGATGGTGAAGAAAAGATTAAGGTCAACGCAGGCACAGAAAAGTACTATCAGCACATACTTATTCTGCACCCACTTTGCCACTAGCATAGCCAGCAGCAGGTACACAAACGCATCGGTGAAGTAGGTGTACCGATCATAAAATACCAGCAGTGCCGAACCTGGAAATGGCAGCGGCATCAGAAAGCAAATATTGATGATAGCCAATGTAAAGAGCAGGAACATGGCTTTACTGTAACTGCTTATTTTACTAAGCCGTCCTATCGCATATACAAAGACGAAGAGTAGCAATCCATATAAAATGATCAACGTTACAGGGGACTCGCAGGCTGCATACACTTTATCCTTTATTGCAGGAGGGAAAAAGCGCCCCAGGAAAACTATATGGAACAAGTACTTCGGTAGCTTAGACAGGTAGTCGACTACGGATAGGTGCAAATCTATCTTGTGCGGTTTAAAGTTTTTGAACGTAGCCAGTAGCGCCACAAAGTACAGGCCCAGCATCACCAGCTGCGGTACAAAGAAGAAAGCAAGTGTTTTGCGGAATATTATCTTATCATAATTAAGTGCATAGCGGTAGTAAAGCATCACTGTAAGTGCCAGTATGGGTATCAGGTAAAAGATCTCCAGTGTGAAGGCACACAGCACAAAAACAATAATGGAGTACCAGATGTACTTTATCTGCTGTGAATGCATGTATTTTTGTATCCACAGCAGGATAAGGAAAATGAAGAAAAAACTTTGCAGGTAATGATAGTAAGCGCGGCATACCAATATCTCGGAGATGTAAGGTGAGCAGGTGAATATCAATACGCCAACAAGTGGCAGCAATGTGCTTTTTTTGATCCCTGAGTCTGTAAGTATGTTTCTGAAAAAAACAAAGAATAGTGTGGCATTGAGTGCCTGTATGGTGATGTAGAGTATGCCCCATAGCCACGTATTGAATCCCCATATCTTGTAGAAGATATAATAGTGCAGCGTCAGCAGCTGGTAAAAGCTCTGGTCGGTAGAGTTGGTACGGTTAATGAAATCCCAGAAGCTTTGGTGCTTCATGTTGTACAGGAAGCCGGCTGCGTCTATTACCCAGCCACCACGCGCTGTGGCAATGTACAGCACAAACGTGATCACCCATAGCATCAGGAACACCCATGGTGCTTTAATGGTATTGAGGCGGGATGCAAAACTGTTATCCATTGTATTGAATGTTATTGAGCATTAGTGATCAGTTCTGGTCTGTGTTTTTGTTCATCAGGTCTACTTTTTTCCATTGGTCGCCTACATTGTATAACAAAACGTATTCGCTTATCGGCTTTTTGAATTTCAGCTCATACCAATGTCCCTGGTCTATCATATTTACTTTGTAATACTCATTCTCATAACTAAATGCGCCCCACATGCCACTCCACCACCAGGTGCCCCACTGGTTGAGTGTTACATGCACCACAGTATCTCCATATACATTCACATGCGCGCCATCAGACGGGCTTGTCATGTTGTATGAAACCACATCATACATAGCATTGTTTATTTGCCGCACATTATTCAGGTTATACATCTGCCGGAATGAATAATGGTGGAATGGCCCTATTATGGGAACACCATTCATATATTCCGGTACATTAAGCAGAAGAACCACTTTATTATCCGTAGGGGGTACGGAATGAACAAGATGATCAGCAATGCAGGCAGATTGCCCCCAGTACCTGGTTACTTTTACTGTCAGGTAAATATTAACGGCAGCATAAAGAATAAATAAAGTGATGGCTATTTCCTTTACTTTGATTTGCACGAGCAGCAGCATCAGCAACAAATAGATGAATGGCAGCATGAAATAAGTATACCTGTCAAAATTTACCAGAAGTGTTTCGGGGAACCAAACCGGGCATACCATTGCTATACAGACCTGTGCCCAGAATAAGATAAGTACTGCGGCTTTAGTGGATGGGTTGATTTTTTTAAAGCGTATTAAGATCGGGCCCCACAGACAAGCCATAAATCCCCAAAACAGAATAATACCTTTTCGGGAGGCAAAGAAATCATAAACAGCCTGGGCGTGGCTGTGGGCAAGAAATCGGCCAAAGAAGATCACATGAAACAGATATAATGGCGGCTTGCGTAAATAGCCTAAGACAGGTTGGTGTACTTCGTCGCCGGCATCGCCAGCGTAAGCGCCCGAAATAAGAGTGGTGAAGAGGATATGGGCCAATATCAGGAGGCATACGGGTAGGAGAAAATAAAGCAGTGCTTTCCTGAAAGTGGTTTTATCGTATCCTAATACCCACCGGTAATAAGCGATTAAAGAGAACACAAAAAAAGGTGTTATAAAAAAGAATTCATCAGAAAAAGTGGAGCAGAAGAATAATGCCAGCGAAAGGCATACATATTTTACCGACGGAGTAGTATGGTATTGTTGTACGCAATACAATATACACAGTATAAGCAGCATGGCCTGCAGGTAGTGGAACGATGCTTTCCATACCATTACCTCCGACAAGTGCGGGCAGATGCAGAATAGCAACACACCACCGGCAGCAATTATTGTTGCTTTCTTAATGCCTGCTGCTGCAAACAGCCTGCTGCTAATAACAAACAACAGCGTTGCATTGGTGGCCTGTAGCGTTATGAAAAGCAAATGCCATAACCATGCTTTGGTGCCAAACAAAAGATAAAAGAAGTAAGTGGTAAGCTGGGTAAACTGGTACATATTACCTCTAGACTCTCTCCTGTTTATGTATTCCCAGAATGGCCCGCGTATTTTTTGTATCTCCTCTACCGTATCTGATACCCAACCTCCCTTTGCCGCAGGCAGGTATAGTAAGAAAAGAATTAGCCACAGCAAACCGAACAGGTAGATACTTCTGCCCCGGTTCTGTGCCTGGAAAGCTGTAATGCCGGTTGCTGTATTTTTATTCATTTCCGGTATTGGTTTTGTGCGAGCGGATATTATTTCCGTTCCTGAAAATCAGATCATTAATACTGGTCATCATTTTTCTTCTTCATATCTACCACCCG
>CAIVKT010000265.1 GCA_903906615.1 uncultured Bacteroidota bacterium
CCGCAAGCCGCAGGTAGAGCCGGGTACTATAGAGGACGATCAGTTGCGCCGGGATTTTACCATCAATGCTATGGCGATAAGCCTCAACAAAGACGATTACGGAAAATTGATAGATCCTTTTGAAGGTACAAAAGACCTGGAGGCCAAGATCATTCGCACACCGTTGGGGCCGGATGTTACTTTCTCAGACGACCCGCTGCGCATGATGCGCGCAGTGCGGTTTGCCACCCAGCTGGGCTTTGAGATAACGGAAGATGTATTTGATGCCATAAAGCGGAATAAGGACCGTATAAAAATAGTATCGCAGGAGCGGATAACGGATGAGTTGAATAAGATAATGGCTGCCGCAAAACCCTCTGTGGGGCTGGACCTGCTCTTCAGGTGCGGGCTGCTGAAGGAGTTCTTCCCGCAGTTTACAGACTTGTCGGGTGTGGAGATCATAGAGGGTAAGGGGCATAAAGACAACTTCTATCATACATTACAGGTAATAGATAATACTGCGGCTAAGAGCGATAACATGTGGCTGCGCTGGGCCGCCCTGCTGCATGATATAGCTAAGCCGGCCACCAAGCGCTTTGAAGATGGCCATGGGTGGACGTTTCACGGGCATGAGGTAGTGGGTGAGCGTATGGTTCCCAAGATATTCAAACAACTGAAGCTGCCGCAGAATGAGCACATGAAGTATGTGGCCAAACTGGTGCTGCTGCACCTGCGCCCCATAAGCCTGACCAAGGAAGACATCACCGACTCGGCGATGCGCAGGCTCCTCTTTGATGCAGGCGATGAGCTGGAAGACCTGATGATACTGTGCGAGAGCGACATTACCTCCAAGAACAAAGTAAAGGTGAAGCGCTACCTCGAAAACTTTGAGATCGTAAAGGAACGACTAAAGGCCGTAGAGGAAAGCGATAAGATCCGCAACTGGCAGCCGCCCATCAGTGGTGATGAGATCATGCAGTTGTTCAACCTGGCCCCATCGCGCGAAGTGGGTGTGCTGAAGACCGCGGTACGCGAAGCCATACTGGACGGGGTGATACAGAACAACTATGATGAGGCATATGCGCTGCTGGTGCAAAAAGCAAAAGAGCTGAACCTAACACCTGTAGCCAAATAAAGACCATGAACAACCGACAGCTTTTTCAGCAGTATGTGGCCCAGACATCTCCCGCGCCTGTGGGGCTGGAGATCGTATCGGCGGCAGGCAGCTATTTGTATGATGTGGATGGCAACAAATACCTGGACCTTATAGGCGGCATCAGCGTATGCAACATAGGCCACCAGCACCCGGCTGTGATCAATGCCATCAAAGCGCAGGCTGATGCCTACCTGCATGTGATGGTGTATGGCGAGGTTGTGCAAAGCCCGCAGGTGAAATATGCAGAATTGCTGGCCAAACACCTACCGGAAAATCTGAATTGCGTATACTTTGTCAATTCGGGTTCGGAGGCCACAGAGGGCGCTATAAAGCTGTGCCGCAGGGCCACAGGCCGAACTGATATAGTAGCCTGCAATAACAGCTACCACGGCAATACATTGGGCGCACTGAGCGTGATGGGTGATGAATACTGGCGCAACGCCTTCAGGCCGCTGATGCCCGGCGTGTGGCACCATGATTATAATTCGCAGGAGTTCATCAATGCCATCAACGAACATACGGCCTGTGTACTTATGGAGACCATACAAGGCGAGGCAGGTGTAATAGCGCCGGACCCTGCCTGGCTGCAACAGTTGCGCGAGCGGTGCGATGAAACCGGCGCCATGCTTGTCTTTGACGAGATACAGTGTGGCTTTGGCCGCACGGGCAAGCTATGGGGCTTTGAACACTTTGGGGTAATACCTGATGTGGTATTGCTGGGCAAGGCGCTGGGCGGCGGCATGCCCATGGGCGCTTTCATATCGTCTTATGAAAGGATGCAAACGCTGACCAATAACCCTGTACTTGGCCACATCACTACTTTTGGCGGGCACCCGCTTTGCTGCGCCGCGGGCATGGCTGCCATGAAGGCGCTGCTGGATGAAGCGATCATAGCGCAGGTCGCTGCGAAGGAGCAACTGTTTCATTCGTTACTTACACACCCGGCTATAAAAGCTGTACGCAGCAAAGGGCTGCTGATGGCTGTGGAGCTGGATAGGCCCGAACAGGTAACAGCTACATTACAGAAGTGCATCGGCAAGGGGCTGTTCTCGGACTGGTTCCTGTTTGCGGCAAACTGTGTTCGTATCGCACCCCCGCTTACCATATCAATGGACCAGATACGGCATGCGTGCGAGGTGTTGCAACAGTGCCTATAGCTGATTACTGGAGCAGTGTGATATTATATACTGTAGCGCCGATACTTACCTGTGCAGCGGGATCGCAACTGCCCGTGCCGTAGTTGAGTACGCGTACAGGAAGCGTAGGGCCTGATACATTGATAACGCCGGACTCTGCAAAATCGCAGTTGAGGGCGAACTGTATTGGTGTGGAAATATCGAAGGTGAACTGGTGCAAATTGGCGCGTGTAAGTGTGGCGCTGCCAGAGATGGAGAACGCATCATCGCTTCTGTCGGATGGTGTTGCGTAGCCTTTTACCCATTTGCGAACGAGGCCACCCTGCCAGGTGATGAGCTGGCTCTGGAGCGGGTCTTCGTTCATGTTCAGCGTTTCGTCTACAGAAACTTTATAGTACCAGTCGCCGGTAACTGTAGTGTCTATGCGGATGGTTTTTAGGGTGCCGCTGAGGGCATTGTTGTTGACGGTGTAGTGGTCGAAGGTAATTGTGTGGACCTGGCCTGAATCGGTGTATTCGCCATTGTAGGAAATGATAATAGCGCCGCTGCGAATTTTGCCATCGAGGCTGGCAGTAGAATCAAAACGAACGATGAGTGTGTGCGGTGTTGATAAAGTATCGGTAGCTACAGTTGCAGATGTGCCGAGTGTAGTATGCGTGGTGCGGAGGTTGCTGCCGTTATAGAATTGGCCTGCCATATCAGCAATGGATATTACATCGTTGCTGATGAGCTCTATCCTGGAGGCATCAGAGGCATATCCCCCGTTGTCATCGGCATTGTTCAAGGATGTGGAAGAACTTTTGCTACATGCTGTGAGCAGCAGCGCCGGAACAGCGATCAGTAATGCACCTTTTGTGAGTATCGAATTGCAACGCATAATTATGTATTAATGTTTTGAGTGTCTGTAATGAATCAGGCTGCTAATATACGAATAGTGGTTAATGTTGTATATAGATAATGGCAGAAAATATAAGAGCTTGCATATATTTTCCGAATTTTCTTTTAAATAAGTATATTATGGGAGGGTAATATTATAGGTTGTTCCGTTTGGCAGCACTACCTGTGCGTTATTATCGCAGGAGGCCGTATTGCCATAATTGAGTGTGCGGATGCGGTTGCCGGGCATGGTGTAGACTACAGATCCGGACTCGATCCAGTGGCAATTGAGGGCTACCACCAATGGTGCGGAGGCATTGATAGCCACTGCCACGGTGCTGCCATCGGCACGGGTAAGGTTGCCGGAGCCGGTTATCTCATAGACATCATCGCTCCAGTCGGTAGGGGTGGTATAGCCTGCTGTCCAGGTGCGTACACGTGTCCAGTTGGCACTGATGGTGCCACCGCCACTGCGGGTGATCTGGCCAACGACTGTAACATTGAAATAAGGCTGGCCGCTGGCATTGTGGCCCATATTAGTAACCGTTTTGGTGCCGGTGACCTTATTGTCGTTCTGGTAAAAGTTATC
>CAIVKT010000266.1 GCA_903906615.1 uncultured Bacteroidota bacterium
CATGGCACGGTTTTATATCCTATGGTTTGTCCTCCCATTAACACCTTCTTTTAGAATATAGTTGTATATTTGATTTTCCATAATTTTTCTAGTCTGGCGTATTTTGCCCGGCGCTTTTCAAGCTCTTTATTCCATGTCCACGCTCGCAGACGAACCACAATATATTATAGCCATTTGCGCTTCCGCCGGAGGCATGGAAGAGATCAATGCTTTTTTTGACCACACGCCGCTTGATAGTGTTTCTTACATTATCGTACAGCATCTGTCGTCTGATTTTAAAAGCCGTATGGTGGAACTGTTGGCTAAGCACAGCAAACTGGTGATCAGAGAAGCGGAGAACGGAATAAAGGTATTGTGCAACCAGGTATACCTAATACCCAATGATAAGTACATGACCATACATGATGGGCGGCTGTACCTTACCGATAAAGAAAAAGGCAGTACACCCCATCTCACCATCAATCGTTTCTTTAATTCACTGGCGACAGATTGTGGCCGAAAAGCCATTGGCATTATATTCTCCGGCCTGGGCAGTGACGGCACGGAGGGCGTAAGGGCGATAAAGAAAAACGGGGGCATGGTGATCGTACGCAACCCTGAAACATCAGAATTCCCGAGTATGCCCTCACATGCGATCGCTACAGGTGTGGTGGATTTCATACTGGAGCCGGGACAGATGCCCAACGCCATTGAAGACTATGTAAAGTATGGAGGAGACCTACTTGGCGATAGCAAGAATGATGAAAAGAACATCACAGACATCATAGACCTGATCAAAGAAAAATCGCCGCACGATTTCTCTGATTATAAGCAGACTACGATACTGCGACGAACAAAGAGAAGGGCTGCTTACAATAATTTCATCAGCCTGGAAATTACCTGGACTTCCTGAAGATAAGCCCGGATGAGGTAGAGGCTCTTGCCAAAGACTTCCTGATCAGCGTTACTTCTTTTTTCAGGGACCCCGAAGCATTTGATTTCATACAGAAAAAAGTACTGCCCGAAATACTGGAAAAACTGCCACCAGGCGATGAGCTGAAACTATGGATAGCAGGCTGCGCCACCGGCGAGGAAGTGTATTCCATGGCGATACTGATAGCCGAGCAACTCACAGACAAATACAAAGATATTGTTGTAAAAATATTTGCCACCGATGTAGATAGCGCCGCACTGACACAGGCAGGCAAGGGCGTGTATAGTGCCGCCATTACCAAAGATGTATCGGCTGACCGGCTGGAGAAATATTTTATAAAGGAAGGCAACACCTACAAAATAAAGCCGCACATACGCAAGATGGTGATCTATGCGCAGCACGACCTTGTGAAGAACCCACCCTATTGCAATATGCACTTCATCAGTTGCCGCAACCTGCTGATATACATGACACCGGTGCTGCAAAAGAAGATATTCGGTATGCTGCTCTTCGGGCTGAAAATGGACGGATACTTATTCCTTGGCTCCAGTGAAAACCCGATGCCCATCATCAAGAACCTGCTGGTGGTGAACAAGAAATGGAAGATATACAAAAACCTCGAGGCCAAACGCGAAATGCGCTTTGATGCCTTCTCCTTCCCCGATCTGCTGGACACCAAGCATATACCTTCCTTATTCGGGCGCGAGGATGTAACCAAGAATACGAATATCATTTTATCAGAGGCAGTAAATGAAGCGCTTATAACAACACTCGATTACCTGGTAGTATGTGTGGATGAGCACAATAATGTAGTAAAGTCTTACGGCGACACGACAAAATACCTGCTACAGAAAAACTTCACCTCCGGCCTTGAGGCACTGCTGCCCCAGCCGCTTGCACTGGCCTTTAATACACTGAGCGCTACCGTATGGAAAACGAACGAAACGAGCGCTGTGCGCGGTATAAAGATCAATAATGGGCCATCTGTGATGGAGGTGCAACTGTCTATAAGCCCGCTGGCCATCAGCAAAGGAGAGCAGAAGCTATTGCTGGTGCGCTTCAGTGAAGATAAACAGGCTGCACCTACAGAAGGGTCAGTACTCTTTGACGAAAAAATATATGCCGATCAATACACGCTGAACATAGAAGAGCAACTTAAGGAACTGAAGGAAAAACTTCACTCTGCTTATGAGCAGCTTGATGCCTCTAATGAGAATATGCAGTCATTTAATGAAGAGCTGCTATCGGCAAATGAAGAGATGCAAAGTACCAATGAGGAAATGCAATCGGTGAATGAGGAACTGGATACCATCAACTCCAACTACCAGCTCAAAAATAAAGAGCTGCTGGATATCAATGACGACCTGAACAATTATTTCAGGAGCAACATTAACGGGCAGATGTTCATTAATAACGAACTGCTGCTGATGAAATTCTCGCCAGGCACAGTAAAACAGATCAACCTGCTGGAAACAGATATAGGCAGGCCCATCAGTAATATATCCACTAACATAAAGCTGGAAACAATTATTGAAGACACCAAGCAGGTGATCAGGGATGGCAACATCATCTCAAAAGAAGTAGAGACCAATAACGGGAAGTGGTACCAGGTAATGACCATGCCCTACATACAGGAGGCTGACAATAAAAAAAATGGCGCCATAGTTACCTTTAATGACATCACAGAACTAAAAAGTGTGCAACTGGAACTGGACAAAAAGAACAAAGTGCTGCAGCGCATCAATGCCGACCTGGACCATTTTGTACATGCGGCATCGCACGACCTGCTGGGCCCGCTGGCCAATATAGAGACCAGCATAAAAGTGATGGATGAAATAAAAACAGATGACCCGGTACTGGATGAGTTTTTAGGTGTGATGCACTCTTC
The DNA here is from genome assembly GCA_903906615.1 of uncultured Bacteroidota bacterium. Lineage (GTDB taxonomy): Bacteria > Bacteroidota > Bacteroidia > Chitinophagales > Chitinophagaceae > Nemorincola. Next base: position 2,802 of record CAIVKT010000266.1, read on the forward strand.
CATAAAGAAATTTCGCGCACTGGTGACCGATATTGCTATGGTGGCCAAGGTGGAGAGTGATATGATCGTGATGGAAATGGTAGATATGGATGAGCTGATCAATGATGTGGAATGGAGCCTGCAACACAAAATAAAATCATCGGGCGCAGTGATCATCCGCGACCTGAATACCAAGCAGGTGTACTTTTCGAAAAAGAACCTAAGGAGCATACTGTATAATCTTATCTCCAACGGCATAAAATTCAAAAGAGACCTTAACCCCGTGATCACCATACATACTCAAATGCAGCAGGATACCGTAACGCTGTCGGTAAAGGATAATGGTGTGGGGATTGCAAAGGAAAGCATTTCTAAAATATTCAGCCTGTATGGCCGCCTGCACCAGGATGTGGAAGGCCAGGGCATAGGCTTGTACCTTGCCCAGAAAATAGTGAATGCCGCCAGTGGCAGTATAGTTGTGGAAAGTGAAGTGGGCAAGGGCAGTAAGTTCATCATTCAATTCAAAACAGAAGCGGGGATAGTGCCTTTATCCGAGAATTAAGGGCTATCATCAGCACAGCAAGGCCTCGCTTTCTTTGCGCAGGCGGTCTTTTTTGATGGAGACCACGCCTACTTCTTCGCATACGAGGCCGCCGGCAAGGTTAGATACTTCGGCCATGAGGGCTACGTCTTTGGTGAGGGCATAGACCATAGCTGCAGTGGCTATAACGGTATCGCCTGCGCCGGAAACATCGGAGATACTGAGTACACGTGTAGGTATAATAGCCGATGAAAAACCGTTGTTGTAAAACACACCTTTCTCGGAGAGGGTGATGAAGGTGATCTCGTGGTGCAATACTTCGTTCAGCTTGCGGTGCGCCTCATTCAGCTCCTGCGCGGTTACATTGTCTATATGCAGGTTCAGGCCCTCGCGCACTTCTTTGAGGTTGGGCTTGAAGATGGTGACATCTTTATAGGTTAGGAAATTCTTTTTCTTAGGGTCTACCGCGGTGATGATGCCGATCTCTTTGCAATGTGCTGCTATGCGTTGTATCACATTCTCCTTCAGCACTCCTTTGTTGTAATCTTCAAAGATAACCACCTGCGGTTTTACCCGTTGCAGGTATTTGAGCACCATATCAATAAAGGGATGCTCTTCTTCCGTATACAGTTCATCGGTCACTTCATCGTCTATGCGCATCATCTGCTGGTTGCGGCTGAGGATGCGGGTCTTGGTGGTGGTGGGCCTGCGCCAGCTTTTCATGATGAGGTCTGTGTCTATACCTGCTTCTGCGGCCAGCTTCACGAGGGTTACGCCTTCGCTGTCGTCGCCGATCACGCTGGCCAGGGTTACTTTCGCGCCGAGGGCTCGGCAGTTGAGCGCTACATTGGCTGCGCCCCCCAGGCGGCTCTCGCGGCGGGTAAGCGATACTACAGGCACCGGCGCTTCAGGAGAAATGCGCTCCACATGGCCCCATGAATAATTATCGAGCATCACATCGCCTATCACTATTACGTGCAGGCTATCCATATCATCAAATACTTTTTGCAGTTCGGTATGCTTCATTAGTCGTTAGTCATTAGTCGTTAGTCCTGATAGCTATCGGGAGTCGATAGTAATTAGTAGATAGTAGTTAGTCTATAGTCTTTTTTGAACGGGCTTCGAGTATATAGTACACCGGAATGCCGGCTAATACGATGATGAGGCCGGGCCAGGTGTATGTCGGTTTGTACTTGAGCAGCACGAGGCAAATAGATGCCGCCAGCGCTATGTAAATAGCAGGCAATACCGGGTAGCCAAATGCCTTGTAAGGGCGCGGCAGATCGGGTTGAGTTTTGCGTAGCTTGAAGATGCCTGCTATAGTGAGTATGTAAAACAGCAGCACGGTGAAAATGATAAAATCGAGCAGGTCGCCGTACTTGCCGCTGAGGCAGAGCACGGAGGCCCA
>CAIVKT010000267.1 GCA_903906615.1 uncultured Bacteroidota bacterium
ATGCAATGGGGCAGCAGCCTGGAATGTGCCGACCCGGATATAGAGACCGCCGACCTCATCATTGTAGGCTGCGATGAAGACAGCGAAGGGGGCAGCAATGCCGATGCAGTACGCCGGCAGCTATATAGTATGTATTACTGGCATACGGGCATTAAAATAGCCGATGCAGGCAATATACGGCAGGGCGCTACCCCGGCAGATACCCGCGCCGCATTGCAGGCCGTACTGCAGGAGATACACGATGCCGGAAAGGTGGCCATAGTGATAGGCGGCCCGCACGACCTGACATTGCAGCAATATGGCGTATTTAAAAGAGCGCAGCAGATGATCACCGCCTCGGTAGCAGATATGCTGATAGACCTGGACGAGACGGAAGTAACAACGGAGCACAGCTTTTTGATGGATATGCTGACCGGCACCCCCAACTTTGTGACGCATTATAATCACATAGCCTTTCAAAGCTACTACGCGCACCCCCGTATGCTGGAGACATTAGACAAGCTACGGTTTGATTTTTACCGGCTGGGCAAGGTGAAGGAGCACATAGAAGATATGGAGCCGGTATTGCGAACATCAGACCTCTTCAGTTTTGATATGAGCTCGGTGCGCTACTCTGATGCGCCGGCCAATGTGAACGGATCGCCCAATGGCCTCTCGGGCGAAGATGCCTGCCAGCTAACCCGCTACGCGGGCATGAGCAGCACGCTCACCTCCTTCGGCATATATGGCTACAACCATACCCAAGATACCCACGACATGACCGCAAAGCTCATAGCGCAGATGATCTGGTACTTTGTGGACGGCTACCTGGTGCGCAAGACAGAAGCAAAACTGAGCGAGCAGGAAGAGTTCACAATGTTCAATGTAGCATTTACGGATAATGATACGGTCTTCATAAAAAGCAAGCGCACCAACAGGTGGTGGATGAAGCTGCCCGACCAAACCTATGTACCCTGCTCCTACAACGACTACCTGGTAGCCAGCAACGACCAGATACCGGAGCGGTGGCTGCGCGCGCAGGAACGGCTACTGTGATAGCGGTATGCTTTATCATTTCCTTATTTTGAAAATGATTATCTTTGATGAATGAAACTATTTTGATAAAATTAAATAAACAGTTTTATGGAAGAAAAAGAATTAAGAGACTTAATGAAAAAAATAAAGCAGGAACAAAAGGAGATTCAAAACTCTAAAGAGGCTGCTAAAAATTTCCTGATAGAATTAGGTATTATGACTCCGAAAGGCAACCTGAAAAAAGCATTCAAATCTCTGGGATAATGTATTCTACAAGACCAGGATTGATCCTCGCGTTTCATGGGTGTGACGAGGCAGTATGTAACAATGTGATCAGTGGGAGAGCCGAATTAATCCCGAGTGAAAATGAATACGATTGGTTGGGTAATGGCATATACTTTTGGGAAAACAATCTTAAACGGGCATGGCAGTTTGCTGAGGAATTAAAACATTTGCCTCGCTCAAATAAACAATCTATTATAAATCCTGCTGTTATTGGCGCAGTTATAGACCTTGGCGAATGTCTGGATCTTATGGATAGCGAATATCTTGATATTGTGAAGGAAACTTATCGTAAACTTGAACTGTCTTCACAAATGCTGGGAATGGAATTGCCGCATAATAAAGTCGGCAAAGGAAGTATTGATCTGGTGTTAAGAAATTTAGATTGTTTAGTGATAGAAAGCTTGCACAGGAGAAGGCTTCCGCTTTCATTCGATTCGGTGCGGGGCGTGTTTTGGGAGGGCGAGGAACTATATAGCAATGCAGGTTTTAAAGAAAAGAACCATGTTCAGATATGCATTCGCAACACGAACTGTATCAAAGGATATTTTTTGCCAAGAAAATTAAATGCAGCCCATAAGAAGGTCTGAAAATGCACTGCTATCCGGGCAGCATATGCGCAGGAACGATTGTTGTAATGCCTATCTTGCCTACTTTTACTTTTTCACTTTTACTTTTTAATTTTTTAAGTGCTCG
>CAIVKT010000268.1 GCA_903906615.1 uncultured Bacteroidota bacterium
AGTTCAGGGGTGCTGTATGGTTTAAATGCAGTGGCAGGTTTATGTATCCGTTCGGGCCAACGGATTGGAGAAGACATTCGTTCATATTCGAGATACCGAATAAATTGTGGAAAGGTTGCGAAATTGATAATAAAATAGGTGGGTGGGAAAATGATGACGACAGGAGGCTGCGCTATAACAAGCCCGGCCAGTGGGGAGTAGTTTCATTTTTTGTAAAGGTGCCTGACGGGCTCACCGATGGTGATGTAATGAAGGTATATATATGGGATCTCGGCAAGAGCGAGCTTTATATTGACGATGTATGCCTGGAATTGTATAAACCAAAGTAAGGTTTCATATGCAATACACTAATTATCGAATGTCCCCCTTTTCATCCTCCGTTCCAGCATGGTAGCATGAGGGTAGTATTCGATTCCAAAGTCGGAACTATAGGAATATTTTTTAGCGCTGCCTTCTACATCAAACCTGCGCAGGAAATAGACCTGCTTGTATTGTGGCGTATATACCACCAGACCTTTAGTGACAGTAACATTAGCAGTGCCATCGTCAATGCCATAAAGGGTAATGAGATAATTACTGTCCAGAGCGATCGGGTTAGCTACCGGCAAGCCTTTGGCATCTAAAAGTATGTTATCGAAATTCTTTCTTTTTATACGATCCACGTTAGTATCAATATAATAGTAAACCGGGCAAAAGGTAAAATGATCTGTAAAATCGCTGATCATTTTTTTGTTCATCTTTATCGTTTCCCTTTTTATTTTTTCGGCATCTGCATTTCTCCCGGTTTTTCTGAAATAGGCGATCTTGCTTTGCTCTGTATTGAGCTGTACAAGTACTGCCATTTTATTCTGTGCTGCGGCTGTAAAATAGACGGCAGGCAATAACAGTAACGAAAAAATGATCTGCTTCATGTTCATCAAGTTAAGACCTTTTGCTCATAAAAAGACTGCAACAGATCGCTCCGTTGCAGTCTTTTAAATATATCAGGATTCCCCTTTAGGTGTTAGGGGTATTACCTCGCTATATTCACAGCCCTCAGTTCCCGTATCACGGTTACTTTGATCTGGCCGGGGTATTGCATTTCTTTCTGTATCTTGTCTGCGATCTCGAAAGAGAGCTTGTCACTGTCGGCATCGCTGATCTTGTCTGCTTCTACCATTACGCGCAGTTCGCGGCCTGCCTGTATAGCGTAGGCTTTTTCTACACCGTGGTAGGCCATCGCCAGGTTTTCCAGGTCCTTGATGCGTTGCAGGTAGCTTTGCATCATCTCGCGCCTTGCGCCGGGGCGTGCGCCGCTTATTGCGTCACAAGCCTGTACGATAGGTGATATGATGTAGAGCATTTCCATTTCATCATGGTGTGCACCTATGGCGTTCACTATAGATGCGTGCTCGCCGCAGCGCTCTGCTACCTTGGCGCCCAGCAATGCGTGGCTCAATTCTGTTTCTTCATCGGGCACCTTGCCTATGTCGTGCAGCAGGCCGGCGCGTTTCGCAAGCTTCACCACCTTCTGGCCCAGGCCCAATTCTGCAGCCATGATCGCGCAGAGGTTAGCTGTTTCTTTAGAGTGCATCAGCAGGTTCTGCCCGTAAGACGAGCGGAAGCGCATTTTGCCCACCAGGCGAACGAGGTCTTTATGCAATCCGTGTACGCCCAATTCTATAATGGTGCGCTCACCGATCTCCATGATCTGGTCTTCCAGTTGTTTGCGTGTTTTTTCCACCACCTCTTCGATACGGGCGGGGTGTATACGGCCATCCTGCACCAGGCGCTGCAAAGACAAGCGGGCTATCTCGCGGCGTAGGGGGTCGAAGCAGCTCAGTACTATTGCCTCGGGGGTATCGTCAATGATCAGGTCCACACCGGTTGCTGCTTCCAGCGCGCGGATGTTACGGCCTTCACGGCCAATGATCTGGCCCTTGATCTCATCGCTTTCCAGGTTGAACACTGTTATGGCGTTCTCAATGGTTTGTTCAGCGGCTGTGCGCTGTATGCTTTGTATAATGATCTTTTTGGCTTCCTTGGTGGCATTCACCTTGGCCTCCTCCATGATGTCCTTCACATAGGCCATAGCACGGGTGCGTGCTTCTTCCTTCACCACTTCCATCAGTTCGGTCTTGGCTTGCTCTGCGGAGAGCCCGGCCACTTTTTCCAGGCGCTTCACATGCTCTTCATGATGGCGATCCAGCTCTGCGCGCTTGATGTTGAACGATTCTGTCTGGCGTTCCAGGTTTTCTTTCAGGTGTTCATTTTCCTGAATTTGTTTTTGCACGGACGCTGTCTTGTCATTCAGGGCCTGTTGCTGCTGTTTGATCTTGTTCTCCGCTTCTACTACCTTTTGGTTGCGCTGTTGTGTTTCTTTCTCTTGCGTGCTTTTTAACTGGAGGAAATGTTCTTTAGCTTCTAATACCTTTTTTTCTTTGAGTGTTTCGGCAAGTATTTTTGCGTCTTCTATTATCTTTTTGGCGAGTGCTTCTGCTTCTTCTACTTCTTTCTTAGTGTTTTTGGCGAAGATGGCCTTACCCAAAAATATGCCTATTACTAAAGCCGCTATCGCTGCCACGACAGCGGCTATTATCGCTGATGATTCCATAATTGTTTGTAGCTTTTATAAGATTAATATTTTTTTTCGACTAACCGTCTGTTATTTTTCTGTTATATAATATGCAGCACGGCCTAATTTAGCGGCTAAGTTAATCAAACATTTTGGTATCAGGCAGCGGCCACCTATACATATAATAACATAATGTTTAAAACTTCCGGTGCTGCTAAAACTACCTGTTCTTACCTTTATATCCCAAGAAACACATCAGATATATGTTATTGCCCCTCGCTTATGCTTATTGTAATGTACCTGTAATGCCTGTGCGCAGCGAACCCAGCCACCGTGCCGAGCAAACTACCCAGCTCCTTTTTGGCGAGCGCGTAGAACTGATAGACATTAACAATAAGGACTGGGCGCATATACATGTAACCAATGACGATTACGAAGGCTGGTGCAAGCTGTCGCAGATCACCACCTTTCCGAAGAAAGATTATGCCCGCGCAGCCAAGTACCTCGCCGCATCGCACGCTTCCAAACTCATCATGCCGGAAGGGGAGATGTTTCTGCCTATGGGTAGCGAATTGACCGGGCTAAAAGGCGGCAAAATAAAGCCTGTGAATGAAGCAGGCAGATTTAAAGGCAAGAAACTGAACATACGCAAGGCTGAACTGACCGGTGCGCGACTTATAGAAGCTGCTGTGCGCTACCTCCATGCGCCCTATAGCTGGGGCGGGCGCAGTATAGATGGTATAGACTGCTCCGGCCTCACACAAATGGCCTTTAAACTGTGTAATAAGGCAATACCCCGCGATGCGGCACAGCAGGCGGCACAAGGCCAGTTGGTCGACTTTCTGCAAAATGCCCAAAGCGGCGACCTCGCTTTCTTCGATAATAAAGAAGGTAAGATAGTGCATGTTGGCCTGCTTATCGATAACCAGACCATCATCCACGCCACCGACACATCGGGCAGGGTAGTGATAGACCGTATAGACCAGGGTGGCATCATCAGCGTGTCCCTAAAGATGCGCACACACACACTGCGGTTCGTTAAAAGGCTTTTTGAGGCTTAGTTTACTATTTATTTCCGCTCTATTTTAACATCATAATGCCCATGGGTACTCCTAATTCCATGGTTGCTAATGCTTTAGCTCCGGTCTATTAGCCTAAAACTCTTCATTCCCTTCCGTTTTTCAGAAAATCCTTCCATCTAATGGAATTTTGGCACTATGCCATAATTTTAATTTATTGATTATCAATGTTTTATGATTTTGGCACGTCGTTGGTTATATACCTATCAAACCAATTACTCAAACAATCCCGATAGCTATCGGGGCAAACCAAACCAAACTAAAAACAAACAAAATGAAAAACATCATCTCTAAAGTACTCGTAGCAGCAGCCATCATCGTAGGTGCATCAGCTACTTCTTCTTTCGCCCAGGCTACCGCAACTGCCAGCGCATCAGCTAACATCATCACACCGATAACAATCGCATTAGTGACCAACATGAACTTCGGTAACATAGCAGTATCTCCTACATCAGGCGGTACAGTGGTTCTTGCCCCGGCAAGCACCCGTACCAGCACTGGCGGTGTTACGCTCCCTGCTACTACCGGTACTGTTGCAGCAGCAAACTTTACAGTGTCAGGCGCTACTGGCTACACTTACGCAATCACCCTGCCTACTACGGCTACACTTTCTGATGGTTCTTCACATACAATGGGTATGAGCGCTTTCACCAGCTCACCATCAGGTACAGGCGTACTCACCGGCGGCTCACAAACACTTACAGTTGGCGCTACACTTACCGTAGCTGCTGCGCAGGCACCTAACAGCTACACTAACTCTACTGCAGTACCGGTAACAGTTAACTACAACTAATCTTTTTAAGTAGAAAGTCTTTAGTAGAAAGCTATTAATCACAATATTTTCAAGAACGCCTCCGAAACGGGGCGTTTTTCTTGTGAGGTAGGAACCGAATTAATTATGCGTTACAAGATTTGACAACTTTTTAAAAGTTGTCAAATCTGTACATGATATGGGCTAGAAACAAAATCTTGTTTAGCTCACCTTCATCATCATTTCTTTGATGTCGGCCATGATGCGCTTGGCAATGTTGTTGGCCGTGGTCTCGGAGCCGCTCTCAGAATATATGCGGATGATTGGCTCAGTATTTGATGTACGCAAATGTACCCAGTCGCTGTCAAAGTCTATGCGTAGGCCGTCTTCGGTATTGATGGGCTGCTTGTGGTATTTCTTTTTGATCTCTTCAAAGATGTGTTTCACATTCACGTCTTCGCCAAGCTCTATTTTATTCTTAGAGATGAAGTAGTTAGGATAAGTGCCGCGCAAAGATTTTACGGTCTTACCGGTCTTAGCGAGGTGCGTCAGGAATAATGCAATGCCTATGAGCGCGTCCCGGCCGTAGTGCAGTTCCGGTACTATTACACCGCCATTGCCTTCGCCACCTATTACAGCGTTGACGTCCTTCATTTTCTTTACCACGTTCACCTCGCCTACGGCGCTGGGGTAGTATTGGCCGCCATGCTTCTCGGTTACGTCGCGCAGGGCGCGGGTAGAGGAAAGGTTAGATACCGTATTGCCTTTTTTATGCGTCAGTATATAGTCGGCAATAGCTACCAATGTATATTCTTCACCAAAGAGGCTGCCGTCTTCGCACACAAAGCAAAGGCGGTCCACATCAGGGTCTACAGCTATGCCCAGGCTGGCGTTTTGTTTTTTTACGGTGCTGCACAGTTCTATCAGGTTCTCGGGCAAAGGCTCGGGGTTGTGGGCAAAATGGCCGGTCACCTTTCCGTTGATCACTACTACGTCAGTCACCCCAAGTGCACGAAGCAATGGAGGTACCGATATAGCGCCGGTGGAGTTTACCGCATCTAGCACTACCTTAAAATTCTTTGATTTTATAGCAGCCACATCTACCAGCGGGTGTGCAAGTATGATGTCGATATGCTTTTGTATGTAGGTATCATCAGTAGTAACGGTTCCTATCTTATTGATGTCCGCATATACGGGCTCGTTCTTATCGGCAAAGTCCAGTATCCACTGGCCTTCTGCCGCATTCAGGAATTCTCCGTCTTTGTTCAGCAGCTTCAGCGCATTCCATTCTTTGGGGTTGTGGCTGGCAGTGAGTATGATGCCGCCTCCTGCATTTTCCAGTTTCACGGCCATCTCCACAGTAGGTGTAGTGCTGAGGCCAAGGTCTACTACTGTGCAACCAATGCCTTGCAGTGTAGCCACCACCAGGTCGCGCACCATACCGCCGGATATGCGCCCATCGCGGCCTATGATGATCTTTTTATTGCTGCCTTGTGTGGATACCCAAGCCCCGTAGGCGGTGGTGAACTTGACTACGTCTATGGGTGTGAGGCTGGTGCCGGGCTTGCCACCGATAGTGCCCCTGATACCGGAAATGGATTTGATAAGTGCCATACTGTTTATAATATGTTGCGAAGGTAGGTAATTCCGTTTTTTCTGCTGCCAAACCTTTACTGCGGGCATAACAATATTTTAGCATAATATTTCCCTCGACTGTGTGCCAATAAGATTTTTGATATTATCTTTCCGGAAATAAAAACAGGATTATGTATTCATTTAACGCCTTAAAGCGTGGCGCAGTGTTTTGCGCGGCTCTTTTACTATCAGTGCAGGGTATCGCTACGGCACAAGACCTTAACGCCAAACTGCCTACCGACCCCGATGTAGTGACAGGAGTATTGCCCAACGGGCTTACCTATTATATACGCTCCAACCACAAGCCGGAGAAAAAAGTGGAGTTGCGCATGGTGGTGAAGGCAGGATCTATACTGGAGAACGAAGACCAGCAGGGCCTTGCGCACTTCATGGAGCATATGAACTTCAACGGCACTAAAAATTTCCAGAAGAATGACCTCGTGGGCTACTTGCAATCCATAGGCGTGCAGTTCGGTGCCGATCTGAATGCCTATACGGCCTTCGACCAAACGGTATATATATTGCCCATACCTACGGATAAGCCCGGCAACCTCGAGAAAGGGTTCCAGATCATTGAGGACTGGGCGCACAATGCCTTGCTCACCGATAAAGATATAGACGAAGAGCGTGGTGTGGTGCTGGAAGAAAGCCGCCTGGGCAAGGGCGCCGACGACCGCATGATGAAGAAATACTTCCCCAAGCTGGCAGAAGGCACCTTGTATGCACAGCGCCTGCCTATAGGTAAGGACGATATACTGAAAACATTTAAGTACAATACCATTCGCAGTTATTATAAAGACTGGTACAGGCCCGACCTGCAGGCTGTGGTAGTAGTAGGCGATATAGATGTGGCTACTGCCAAGAAGATGATCATGGAGCATTTTGCAGGCTTAAAGAACCCTGCCAATGAGCGCGAGCGCAAGTATGTGGAAGTAACCCCGAGAAAAGCGCCCGATGCCATGGTGGTAACTGATAAGGAAGCCACTAACTCTGTGCTGATGATCACCTTCCCTTACGAAAAGAAGAGAGAGGAAACTACCCTCGGCGACTACCGCAGGGATATGGTGAAGGAGTTGGTGGACCAGATGATCAACCGCAGGCTCAGTGAACTGGCGCAGGGAGCTACACCACCGTTCCCGTATGCAGGGGTAGGCGAAGATGGCCTGGTACATGGCTATGAAGCCGTGACCGCGGTGGCCTTATTTGGCAATGATGGCCCGGAAAAAGCGCTTATGGCACTTACCGGTGAGTTGGTGAGGGCGAAAGAATTTGGCTTCACAGAAAGCGAGCTGGAACTGGCTAAAAAGCAAGCTGCTGCTGGCATGGAGAAAAATTACAACGAACGTACTACTACAGAAAGCGGTACTTATGTAGAGGAATATATCCGTGCATTCTTAGACAAAGAAGCTTTCCCCGGCCTGGCCAATGAAAATAAATATTACCAGGAATTGCTGCCCGGCATCAAGCTCAGCGATGTGAACGAGCAGGCGAAGAGGGTGCTTTCCAACCCCAATACCTTCTCGCTCATAACAGCACCTGAAAAAGCCGATGTAAAGCTGCCTACAGACAAAGAACTGCTGGCTATGACCGAAAAAGGCTTTAAGCAGGAGATCAGGCAGGAAGTGGAAAAGGCAGTAGCCTCATCGCTGATGGCTACTAAGCCTATGCCGGGCAAGGTAGTATCTTCTAAAAAAGAAGATGGCCTGGATGCTACTACTTATACTCTTAGCAATGGTATAGTGGTGACGATCAAAACCACTGATTTTAAGAGCGATGAGATATTGCTGAAAGGCATCAGGCAGGGCGGCTCTAATAACTACGGTGTAGCCGACAGGGATAATGTGCATTTTGCCACAGATGTGGTAGATGCCATGGGTATTGCAAACTTCTCGCCATCTGATTTTGAAAAGGTAATGGCCGGTAAAAAAGTGGAGTTGTCTGAAAGTATAGGCGATATCAATGATGAACTTACCGGTAATAGCACAGTAAAGGATTTTGAAACACTGATGCAGGTGACCTACCTGCAAATAACACAGCCACGCAAAGACGAAGCGCTGTTCAACGCGTTTAAAGACAAGCAAAAGACTATGCTTGCCTTTATGTCATCTAATCCGCAGGCTGCATTTTTTGATACTACTGTAAAGGTGTTGTATAATAACAACCCACTGGCCAGGATGGTAATACCCAAGCCTGCTGATTTTGATGCCATCAACCTGGACAGGGCCCTGCAAATATATAACGATGAGATCGGTACCCCTGACGGCTACCATTTTTATATAGTGGGTAATATCACTCCTGATGTGGCTATACCTATGATAGAAACTTACCTCGGTAGTATACCCGCAAAAGGTAAACCTGCCGCGTTTAAAGATAATGGTGTACGCCCTGTAAAAGGCGTTAAAGAAATAAAGGTGAAGAAAGGTAAAGAACAGAAGAGCCTCATTCTTTCCATTTACTCCGGTGAGATACCATACTCC
>CAIVKT010000269.1 GCA_903906615.1 uncultured Bacteroidota bacterium
CCGTTCGATGAAGACTACTTTATGTACTGCGAAGATGTGGACCTCTCTTACCGCATCGAAAAAGCAGGCTATCAAAACATCTATTATCCCGAGGCCGACCTGATACACTACAAGGGCGAGAGCACCCGCAAAATGACACTCTCCTATGTGCGTATCTTCAACGAGGCGCTGGTCACTTTTGTGCGCAAGCACTACAGCAAGCAGCAAGCCCGCAGGTTTGTGCTGTTCATCAATATCGGCATAGCCTTGCGTGCGGTATTAGGGACACTCAAACGCGCGCTCAAAGCCCTGCACATGCCGTTATTTGATGCACTGGTGTTGCTGCTCATGCTCTGGGGCATTAAGAATTTCTGGGTGCAGGAAGTGAAGAACATGATGCCCATACGCCCTGCGGTTGTGTATGTTACCTTCCCGGTGTATATAGGCTTGTGGTTGCTGTCGCTATACCTCAATGGCGCTTACGATCAGCCTTACCGCGCGCTCAAAGTATCGCGGGGTATGCTCTTCGGCACGGTGGCTATACTGGCTTATTACGGCTTGCTACCGCCCGAGTATCGTTATTCGCGGGCCATCATCATATTCTCCGGCCTTGCGGGTACGGTTACATTATTGGGCCTGCACGAAATACTGTACCGCATGGGTATACTGCGCTTCATCCCTTACGACAAGTTGCCCCGCAAAGCCATTATTGTGGCCGAGGAAGCCGCCTACCACGAAACCGCAGCCATACTGCGACAGGTGCATTATGCACCCGAGCTATCGGGCCGGGTGAGTCCATACGAAAGCAAAGACACCGCGCTGGCCGCACTGCCGGAAATGAAACAACTGCTCTACACCACCAGCGTGAACGAGGTGATCTTCTGCATCAACGGGCTTTCGTACCGGCAGGTGTTCAGGGAGATGCAGCACTGCGGCAAAGACTACGAATACAAGATACACCTGCCAGGCAGCCGCAGCTTTGTGGGCAGCAATTCCAGCAGCACCTCAGGCGACCTATACACCATAGACCGCCGTTTCAACCTTGCCGATTTTTCGCAGGTACGCAATAAGCGCATGATAGATATGTCAGCCGCTCTGCTCTTCATTGCACTATTCCCCATATCCTTCTTCCTGCTCAAAAAGCCGGGCGTATTCCTGGGCAATTGCTTCAAAGTGCTGGCCGGCAGCATGACTTGGGTAGGCTATACATCTGCGGCAGATGCCACCGGCCTGCCACACCTGCGCACAGGCGCCACCTACCCCTACAATATTCTTGAAGGCTACGATCCCCCAGCCGCAGTAAAGAAGCAGATAGACACCGCCTACGCGCAACGCTATACCCCGCTTACCGATATCACCATCATCCTCAAAAACTTTAAGTACCTCGGAGGGGCTTAACCTGAAATATTTTTAATATTTTTACGTTAGTACGTTGTAACGTTATTATTTCCCATTGAGACCCAAGTATTTCGCCAATATTTACGTCTTTATAGTAAACACACAGCTTATGGTCCTTTTTCTCCGCAGCCGCATCATTTTGTCTCTTTGCCTGTTGTGCTCCTTCTTCGCCGCCCATGCCTCACATATAGTGGGTGGCGAGGTTACCTACGCCTATCTCGGCGACTCAGGTATATACAATAAATATCGCATCAGCATCTCTATTTACGAAGATTGCCAGAATGGCCAGCCTGCGGCAATAGCGCAAGATAACCCTGCCTACATCGGCATATACGGCACCTCAACTACACCTTTTATTGACGATAGCATCAATTATTCATCTTCCATTTCTGTACCTTATTCATTTACCACTCCCTGCGGCAGCTCAGCAGGACCAACCACGTGCCTCCTCAAAAAAACATTTATTAAAACTTATGCACTGCCGGCAAACACTACAGGATACCTGGTAAGCTACCCGCGCTGCTGCCGCAATGCAAGTATTGCAAATGTTGCAGACCCCGGCGATAACGGATGTACCTATTCCTGCACAATACCGCCATCGCCCACAACCAATAACAGCGCTGTATTCAGGAATTATCCGCCTCAAACTATCTGCCTTGGCTTACCATTGGCTTACGACAATTCTGCAACCGATGCAGATGGAGATTCTCTAAGCTACGGGTTCCAGGCAGCTTTGAATTGCTGCGGTAGTTCCGATGTTAAGCCAGACCCGCCATTAGATGCACCTTTTGATAGCGTTGTTTACATCAGCCCTTTTACTTC
>CAIVKT010000270.1 GCA_903906615.1 uncultured Bacteroidota bacterium
ACACCGGTATTGGCATCGTAGATACAGATGCTTGCAGTAGTGCTTGCGCCGCTGTTCCAGGTATTAAAGAAATTGACCCAGGTGCCCGGCGTAGCGCTAATGGTTGTCGGCGAACCTATCAGCACGCCATTGATCTTGAACTGCATGATCGGCACATCGGCCCCGACAGTCACAGCAGAGCAGTTGGCTATCCATGCCGAAAAATCATAGTTAGTATTGGGTGTCACCGGCACCGTTTCGCACCATACATCAGTAGGTGTGGGGCCTCCATTCAGGATCAGCATATTACCTGTGCCTGTTGTATGATCGCCAAACGAAGTGAAGCCACTATGCACACCAAAAGGGTTTGTATAAACCGAATAATCTCCCTCTATCAGTATACTGCTTGGCGGTGGCGAATAGGTATACGAACTGGTAAAGCCCGTATTGCCCGCACTAAAGTCACCGTTAGCCACCAGGTTATCCGGAACAAGCGAGTTCACTGTTATTTTATACCAGCCTGATACTGTACCTACGGTAAGTGTAGGAGCTACAACAGTAGTGCTGGAAAGGCCTGTGGCTGGTGTCCACAGTATACTCAAGACAGAATCAGTACCGGTGATAGAAGCAGGCAAGGTGATCGTAGTACGCGCGCAAGGGTGCAATGAATCTACAAGGCTGATAGCATTACAGGCTCCGCCGCAAGTAAACGTAGCGCAACTGGCGGAACTTTCGCTAACCAGCGTATTCACACCCGTAGCGGAAGACACAGTACCGTATATATCCAGCCCGCTTGGATTGGACTCAACAGAAACGTCATTATAATTATTGACCACCACATGCAGCGTATGCGTTCCAGCCGTTAACGCGACCGTTTGCGTAAAGAATGTAAATGATGTAAAATAAGAGGAAACTGCGCCTGCCGGCTGAGAAAAAGTAAGCAGGGTACCGTCTATATCCATTGACGATATGTAATTGTCATTGGCAATGTGCAGGCTCAGTGTTATATTATCATCAGTGCATAAACGGAAAGATCTGGCGAAGGTCATGTTGTAGGCAGTACCGGTAGGGCCTGTGCCATCGGTAGTGTAAGTATTTGAGTTGATACAACTGAGCCACCCTCCGGGAACACCTGCAGGATCACTCGCCCACCCACCAAGCGTAGGGATAATATCAGCGCTGCTGCCTGGTGTTACTTCTATCAGGCCCGTAGAAAATATTGCAGTTGCAATACCAGGGCTTTCCGAAGTCACCGTCCAGTGTGGATCAGGTACCGCTGTACCACCATCCAAACCTGGTGTAATTGCTGTGCCGGTGAGCGGGTCATAGCCCGTGTTTATGGTCAGCGAGCTTACATTGCATTGCGCATGTAACTGGTACCCTCCTACAATAAAAAGAAATAAAAAAATATATTTATTCATCCCTGAAAAGTCGGTTTTCAATTTATTAATAACTAAGACATAAAAAGTGTGCTATAGGTTGGAAAATTACGAATATTTAATTAGATATCAAATAAAAAAACAGCATCATAGAACTTCATTCCAACCGGGTTATTTACCTTATATACGTTTTCAAACGTTTACGCATAACGAATACATAATATACATAGTATTAGATGTTGCTACACCTATAAAAAATGACAATTCTTTTATTAATTTCCACAAATTCAATATATTAGCCTCCAATTTAGGCGATCATTAACCCATTGATATTATCCTAATTAATCAACAACTAATGAATAACACAATACTTGTTCTCGGAGGAGACGGATATTACGGCTGGCCACTCGCAATGAAAATAGCAGCAAAACACCCAAAAACAAGGGTGGTGATTGCCGACAACGAATGGCGCCGCAACATCGTTAAAAGCTTTGGCTTCCAAACGCTGATACCCATTGCCAAGCCTGCCGAACGCATACAGGCATTCAGCAGCATACATGGCCAGGATAATCTCTACTATGTCCGTCTTGATGTCAATACCGAGCGTATAGAAGAGATCATAGCGCACTAAAAACCGCATACCATATTTCACCTTGCACAGCAATGCTCTGCGCCTTTTTCTATGAAGGGCATTGAAGAAGCATTGTTCACAGTTAATAATAACGAGGCCGGAAATATGCGCCTGCTATGGGCTGTGCGCAAGCATGTACCCAACGCGCACATCATCAAGCTCGGCTCTTTCGGCGAGTACGCGCAAGGCGGGATTGATATTGCAGAAGGCTACTTCTTCCCGCGCCACAAAGGCATAGAGGCTACCAAGCGCATGCCCTACCCCCGCGAGGCTGATGACATTTACCACATCTCCAAGATCAACGACTCCAACTACGTAGCCATGGCCTGCCGTGTATGGAATTTGCGCATCACCGATGTCATGCAATCTACCATTTTTGGCTTCATCACCGAGGAGATGGCCGACTGCGAAACGCTGTATACCCGTTGCGACTACGACCATATTTTCGGCACAGTGGTCAACCGCTTTTTAACACAAACCGTTTACGGGCACCCGCTTACAGTCTACGGCAAGGGCAACCAGCGCACAGGACTGATGGCATTGAGGGATTCGGTAAATTCAATGGTAACTTTCATTGACGACATCCCTGAAGCAGGCACACACAAAGTGGTGAACCATGTTACGGAAACCAATTTCTCCATCAACGAGCTTTCCGCTACAATAAAAGATATCGCCGCCGAAGAAGGCTATGACGTAAAGATCATCCGCACACACGATCCAAGGCAGGAGCAGGTGGAAACCAAGCAGGAGTATGGCATAGAAACCGGCTATAGCGGCCACGATACACTGCACTCGCCATTTGCAGATGTGACCAAAGAAATGCTGCGCATCATGGAACGCTTTAAAGGCAATATCGCCGAAAGCCTTTTTGTGCCCAGCATCAAATGGGCTGATGACCTGAGTAAAGTAAAAAAACAACCTTCGCTTTTCGAAAGCATACGTATAGATGATGATAACTACTGGGAGTTTTTCAGGGAGCAACACTTCCAGTCCGACCGCATCAACCTCAACCCCGGCACACTCGGCACCACATCCGCCCAGGTGAAAAGGATACGCTACAACCAGCACTCTTCCAAGAATATGGAAGGCTACCCGCTGGGCAGCTATGAGCATGGAAGAAAAAGCCATGGGGCCATCAATGCCCTGTGCACCGAGCTATGGCCATCACCCGGCTACCAGCTTACGGTTACACACAGCACTTCGCAAACCATGAACCTGGTGGCGCTGGCCATGCTGCGCAAACTGCATAAAGTAGGCAAGGCCCCGTACAGGATATTCACCACCACGCATGAGCACGAAGGCGGCATAGGCTGCTTTCACCACCTGCCCGAATACGAGGTGTACTACATCGAAGATGACGTACTCGCAGACCCCGCGCTGATGGCCGCTAAACTCGCGGAAATACAGCCACACATAGCCTTCTTCTCCCACGTCTATTACGATACCGGCCACCTGGCACCGGTAGAAAAATGGATGAAGCTGGTACACCAGGTCGTTCCGGAAGCAAAGATCATACTTGATGTGGCGCAGTCATTGGGCCTGTACGATGTACCCTTTGGCTATGCCGATATTATCGCGGGCAGCACACACAAATGGCTGTTTGGCCCGCACGGCGGCGGCCTTATGTGGATGAAGTCTGATTTTTATGATTGGATAGAAGGCGTGTTCTGGAGCGGGCACGGATTGGGCCATAAGCCCGAAGTGATCGCATTGAGTATTCCCGGCGGGCAAGACTTCCAGATGTATCCTGCTATTGAAGAAGCGCTCGTGTTATTTAAACAAACAGGACAGGATACGATATTGGCGAGGTCCTCTTACCTGCGCACTTATTTCCAGAACAAGCTGGACGAAGTATTTACGGCAAGCGGCATTGAGCATGTATTTCTAAACGACACAAAAATAAGCCCGTTGGTGGCGATCGCTTTCACGGATTTTGACCCGTACCCTCTTTATAAATACCTCAATGATTCGCAGGTACATACCAAGTGCATCAAGAACCACCCGATAGGCGGCATCAACTACCATATCCTCAGGATAGGCATCCCCTATTTTGAAACTTTTGAAAGGCTGAATTATGTGATCTTTGAGATCGGAAGGTTCATCTCAGAAAAGGTGCTACAGGAAAGTACGGCACAATAACAACAAATTTTCTATCGGGGAAAGAGGCGCTCAATGGGTGCTTCTTTCCCCGAACAGCATACTGCCTATCCGCACCATGGTGCTGCCTGCTGCTATAGCTACTTTATGATCGGTGCTCATCCCCATAGAGCATATTGCAAAGTGTGGCTGGCCTTTAAATGAAGTAGCTGCTAATTGATCGAAACAACTGCGCAGTCCGGCGAATTCCGTACGTACCTGATGCTCATCCTCTGTATGGGTAGCCATACCCATCAGACCGCAAATACGAACGTTTTGCAGCTCGCTTTTTTGTGCTGTGAACTGTTCCAAAAGGTTCGTGATCTCTGTTTCGTCAAGGCCGTACTTAGTATCTTCATTGGCTATGTACATCTGCAACAGTACATCTATGGTGCGCCCGCATTTCTGTGCCTGCTTATTGATCTCGGCCAGCAGCTTAAAGCTATCTACCGTATGAATGAGGTGAACGAACGATGCTATGTACTTTACTTTATTGCTTTGCAGGTGGCCTATAAAATGCCACCTTATATCTGCCGGCAATACAGGTTGTTTTTCTGAAACCTCCTGCACATAATTTTCACCAAAATCCCTTTGCCCCAGGTCATACAACTGCTGAATATCGCTCGCCGGCTTCAGCTTCGAAACCGCTATGAGCGTCACATTATCGGCAGCAAGCTCCTTACTTAATTGTTCCCACACTCCCTTATTGATCATACCTGCAATTTTGCAACAGAACCTTAGTACTGCTCGCTCTCATTAGGAAAGTCTTTGCTTTTGATATCCTGTATATACTTCTTCGTAGCCCCCGTTATCTCCTCAAAAAGATTGAGGTAGCGGCGCAGAAAACGCGGATGAAAATCTTTGGTAAGCCCCAGCATATCGTGCATCACCAGCACTTGCCCGTCCACGTGCATACCTGCGCCTATGCCTATCACGGGTATCTTCAATTGCGTAGCCACATCTGCCCCCAGCGATGCCGGTATCTTCTCCAGCACCAGCGAGAAACAGCCTGCATTTTCCAATGCGCGGGCATTATGCAGCAGTATCTCCGCTTCCTCTTCCTCCTTTGCCCGCACTGCGTAAGTTCCGAATTTATAAATAGATTGCGGCGTAAGTCCAAGATGCCCCATTACCGGCACACCTGCGCCTGTGATGCGCTTTATGGATTCGCACACCTCTTCCCCACCCTCCAGTTTTATACCGTGCGCACCCGCTTCTTTCATTATACGGATGGCCGAGTTGAGCGCTTCCTTGCTGTTGCCCTGGTATGAGCCAAAAGGCAGGTCCACGATCACGAGGCAACGCTGGCAGGCACGTATCACACTCTGTGCATGATAGATCATTTGGTCCAGCGTAATGGGCAAAGTAGTTTCATGCCCGGCCATTACATTGGATGCTGAGTCGCCTACCAGTATCACATCAATACCAGCCTCGTCAAAGATGCTGGCCATAGAAAAATCATAAGCGGTAAGCATACTGATCTTTTCGCCATGCAGCTTCATGGATTGCAGTGTATTGGTGGTAACACGCTTTATTTCTGATTGCTTAAATGTAGACATACGCTATGGTGCCATCATGCGGAACCAACTACCCGCGCCAGGCCATATTTTAGATTGTAAAAGTAGGATAAAGTTATAGGATATAGCTAAATGAACACCTTTCCGGCCATTTGCAGCGCCCTCGCAAATGCAGCCAGGTCTAAACCGGTGCTGATCTTATTTTGCCCACACCAGTCCAACACCAGTTCGGTCGCTATATTGCCCACTAGCTCGTCCTCAGCCATCGGGCAACCACCTATACCCTTCATCGCACTGTCGAAACGGCGGCAACCGGCATTCCACGCGGCCTCAAATTTTTCCTGCCACCTGTCCGGGGCAGAATGGAAATGTGCACCTATGTTAATGTCCGTAAATTCGGGTAGCAGGTTATTATAGATGTAGGTAATGATCTCCGGGGTAGCCACGCCCACTGTATCGGCCATGGCCACTGTCTTAACGTCCAACTGCGTCAGCTTACGCACCCAGTTGATAGCGATCTCCGCATTATACACATCGCCATACGGATTGCCAAAGCCCATAGAGATATAAATGAGCAGTTCCTTTTTGTGCTGCTCGCAAAGGCGTTGTATCTCCTCTACCTGCACAAGCGACTCAGCAATGGTCTTGTTCGTATTTCTCCGCTGAAATGTTTCTGAAATAGAGAACGGGAAACCGAGGTAAGTGATCTCATCAAACTGCACAGCATCCTGCGCACCCCTGGTGTTGGCTATTATGGCCAGCAGTTTTGTGTTCGTGCTGCTCATGTCCAGGTGGGGTATCACGTCTTTGGTATCTGCGAGTTGCGGTATCGCTTTATGCGAAACGAACGAGCCGAAGTCCAGCACACCAAAACCCACGCGCAGCAATGCGTTCAGGTATCCTATCTTCTCATTTGTGGGTATGAAGTGTTCCCAGCCTTGCATGGCATCGCGCGGGCATTCTACAAGCTGTATATTGTTTTGCATAAAAAAAACGTGGCTGTTAAAAAAACGCAGCAATGCTGCTCATCCCCCTGAAATAATTACTGTAACAATATCGCCAGGTTGTTGCTGTTGAGCGGCTTGTTCAGGAATTGTTTTACAGTAGAATAATTGTGTACCCTGTTCAGGTCATTCTCATTGATAGATGAGGAGATGATGTAGATGGTGTAATTGCTGGTGATGAAGCCAGGCAGTTTTTCAAATGCCTCTACAAATTCAAAACCATTCATCACCGGCATCTGTATATCCACCAATATGATGGTGTGCGAATGCTCATCCGGCTGCTTATTTGCGGCTATATACACAAGTGCATCCTTGGCCTGCTGAAACGATGTTATTGACTCACT
>CAIVKT010000271.1 GCA_903906615.1 uncultured Bacteroidota bacterium
AATACCCCCTCGCGAGCAATCCCTCGCGAGGATGTTGGTGGGACACCAACATCGGCGGAAAGGTGTCTGTCGATACTATCATCGCATAAATTATAACAACACCAACATCGGCGGGGACGGTGGGGGGAGAGCCTACTCCTTTTCCCAATCATACACATTCTTTTCCCTGCTGCCAAAGTATGGTATCAAAATACCTTGACATTAACTTTATGCACAGCGAAATTAACAGGGAGCGCCATCATTGAGTCATCTGCTACGCGCGAGTGCCACCACCCCTGCCCGAAAACAACTGCTTCGCCATTATTATCAGTCTCCCCTCCTTCGCAGGCGGGGAATTTCCATTACGAGTGATTGTGTTGATTGTCTTTCTCTAGCCAATTGACCCTTTAACCAATTAACCTTTTAACGAATTACCCTAAAAACTTACCAACTTATCAACTATTTTTGCACCCATGATTGCAACACTTAGTGAACAGGAGATCGTTCGCCGCGAAAAGCTGGGCGAACTGAGGGCAATGGGTATAGACCCGTACCCGGCACCGTTATTCGAGATCACGCATACTGCCAAGCAGATAAAGGAAGAATATACAGACGAGAAGGCCGACCAGTTCAAGGCTATATCATTTGCAGGCCGCATTATGAGCGTGCGGGATATGGGCAAGGCCAACTTTGCCGTACTGCAAGACCATACCGGCCGCATACAGATATACATCAAGCGGGATGAGATTTGCCCGGATGAAGATAAAACACTGTATAACACCGTTTGGAAAAAGCTGCTGGATATAGGCGACATCATAGGGATCAAGGGTTTTGCGTTCATTACCAAGACAGGGGAGACCTCCATACACGTAGAGAGCTTCACGATACTGACGAAGAGCCTGCACCCCATGCCGGTGACCAAGGAGAAGGATGGCGAGGTGTTTGATGCCGTTACCGATCTGGAATTCAAATACCGCCAGCGCTATGCCGATCTTATAGTGAACCCCTCGGTGCGCGATGTGTTCACCAAGATCACCAAGATGAAGAATGCCATCCGCACCTTCCTGAATGAGCGTGGCGCGCTGGAGGTGGATACCCCTGTGCTGCAAGGCATACCGGGTGGGGCACTGGCCAGGCCCTTTATCACGCACCACAATGCGCTGGATATGCCGCTGTACCTGCGTATAGCCAATGAACTGTACCTGAAGCGCCTGATAGTGGGCGGTTTTGAATGGGTATATGAGTTCAGCCGCAACTTCAGGAATGAGGGTATGGACCGTACGCACAATCCTGAGTTCACGATACTGGAGTTTTATGTAGCCTATAAGGACTATCTATGGATGATGGACACTACCGAGCAAATGCTGGAGCGTACCGCCATAGCCACTAATGGCGTTACGACAACAACGATCAATGACGTAACAGTTGATTTTAAAGCGCCTTACAAGCGTATCAGCATTTATGATGCCATACAGGAGCATACAGGAATTGACATCAGCGAGATGGATGAAGACGGCCTGCGCGGCGTGTGCAAGCAATTGCATATAGACGTGGATGCCTCGATGGGCAAGGGTAAACTGGTGGATGAGATATTTGGCGGCAAGTGCGAGAAGCATTACATACAGCCCACCTTTATCATAGACTACCCGGTAGAGATGAGCCCGCTGACGAAGAAGCACCGCTCCAAACCAGGATTGGTAGAGCGATTTGAGCTGATCATCAACGGTAAAGAGATAGCCAATGCCTACAGCGAGTTGAATGACCCCCTGGAACAGCGCGACAGGTTTGAAGACCAGGTGAAGCTGATGGAGCGTGGTGATGAAGAGGCTATGTTCATAGACTACGACTTCCTGCGTGCGCTGGAGTATGGTATGCCGCCAACGGCGGGTATAGGCTTCGGTATAGAGCGACTGGCCATGCTGCTCACCGGGCAGGTATCTATACAGGATGTGCTGTTTTTCCCGCAGATGAGGGCGGAGCGGGTTGGTTAGTTAACTGGTTAATTAGTTAACTAGTTAAAAGGTTGTCGTTCGACAGGCTCACGATGACAAGTTGAAAGGTTGTCGTTCGACAGGCTCACGATGACAAGTTGAAAGGTTGATAGGTTGCGATAGCTATCTGGATGGATTTGTTTTTTTTGGTTCCAATAGTTGTGGGGATGGGATTTGGTCCCGATAGCTATCGGGATGGAATTTGGAATTTCTGCTACGTTCAGTTATTCTCTTTTTCTTGTTTTTAC
>CAIVKT010000272.1 GCA_903906615.1 uncultured Bacteroidota bacterium
ATAGCTGGTCCATTTTAAAAACATGGTCCAGTGTGTCGTCTGAGAAGAAATTGAGTTCGGGTACACGGCGTAGCTGGTTCTTCACCCTGTTGCCCAGCAGCTTGCGCCACTCGCCGGTACGCTCCTTTATGGTGTGCAGCAGCTGGCTCTGGTTCTTTACCTGGAAAAAGCTCAGGTATATACGGGCATCCAGCAGATCGGGGGTAATGGCTACCTTAGAGATGGAGACCATGCCCCCATCAACTATATTCATGCCTTCGCGCTGAAAAATATCACTCAGCTCTTCCATGATCACTTTGCCTACCTGCCTTTGTCTTTTATTTTCTTCCATTGAGTATGTATTACCCCCTAAAGTTAGGCAAAATTAAAAGGTTTTGGTTCCTTGCCTGCGGAGAGGAGCAAAGTTCGGTTAATTGCCCAACATTCACTAAATTCGTGTTTTAATCGAATTATATGAAAAAAGTATTGTTGCCTGTATGTGCGGGTATATTATTGCTGGCGAGCTGCAAAGAAAATGACCCGGCTATCAATTATCCGAAGGCGCCTGTTGCCGGTACCATTGTTATAGATACTACCTATGTACTTTCCGGTACTGATCTGTCTTCCCTTACCACCGACCCGCACCAGGTGCTGGTAGAGGAATACTCTGGGCAGCAGTGTGCCAACTGCCCAAAAGGACATGCAGACCTGGAAGCTTTTGATTCCTCCCATCCGGGCCGCCTTAATTATGTGTGCCTTTACGAAACCGGTGTCGGTACTTTGGCGGAACCGGTTCCCGGATCTGCAAATGATTTTGAAAATGTTATTGCGCACAACATATCCGTATTTGTATCTGGTGCAGTCGATGGTAGCTTGCCATCAGCTTCAATAGACCGTGTGCCCGATGTTGTGGATGGTATCTTTACGCCTATTCCCGATTGGGACCCTGATATTACTGCCCGGATGGCAAATCCTGATTCAGTGAACCTGAGCATCAGCAGCACTTATAGTGGCAATACTGCCACCATCATTGCCACTGTTACCTACACACAGCCGGTTACTGGTACGCAAAATCTTACATTAGACCTGGTAGAGGACAGTATCTACGATTATCAGTATGACAATCGTAGTGGTCACTCGCTCACAGACACTAATTATCTGTTTACAAATGTCTTCCGCGATATGATCACTACGTCGCCACAAGGTGATGCGATCCTGGATTCAGTAACCTTAAAAGAACGTGGCAGGGTATACAAGCACAGCTATACCTATACATTGCCCACTATCACCGGGCGCCCGGCCATCAACCCCGCCCATTGCAGGGTAGTGGGCTTTGTGAGCATACCCGGAACAGGTGGCAACCATGAGATCATGCAGTCTGCACAAACAAAGCTGATGGGGCCGTAGGCTTTTTGGTTGCAGGTAAGTAAATAAAGAAAACTATTTTTGCCTTCTGAAAAGAAGGCATTTTTTTAAAAGACAAGTACAGTATGCAATATATAAAACGGGCATTTTTTTTAGGTATAGGGGTAATGGCCATAGCTGCCTGTAACAACAGCGGTGAGCAGAAAAATACAGGCGCTGCCACCGACACTACAACAGCTGCAAAGCCGGTGAGTGCGCCGGTGTTCAATGCCGATAGCGCGTATAGCTATGTGGCTACGCAGGTGGCGCTGGGACCACGCACCCCCGGCTCCGATGCACAAACCAAATGCGCCGCATGGATGCAACAAAAGCTGAAGGCTGTATGCGATACCGTATACCGCCAGGATACGCATGTAACCGGTGGCGATGGCAAGTCGCTGCCGTGCATCAACCTCATCGGTGCCATCAACCCGAAGGCCACGCACCGCATATTGCTGCTCACCCACTGGGACAGCAGGCCATGGGCCGACAGGGACACCAAAGACAAAGACAAACCTGTGCTGGCTGCCGATGATGGCGGTAGCGGCGTAGGCGTACTACTGGAACTGGCCAACGAGATCAAAGCCAAAGGGCTTTCAGGGTCATTGGGAATAGATATTCTTTTTACGGATGTGGAGGATTATGGCCGCAGCGATTGGGGCGAAGATTCTTACTGCCTCGGCACACAATACTGGGCGAAGCACCCGCATGTGCCCGGCTACAAGGCCGATATGGGTGTGCTGCTGGATATGGTGGGCGCACGTGGTGCGCAGTTCCCGCTGGAGGGGCTTTCTTCCCAATACGCCCCGGTAGTGCAGCAGAAGGTGTGGCAGGCCGCCGCCACAGCGGGTTACAGCTCTTACTTCCCCTTTACCTCCAGCGTGGATATAACCGACGACCATGTGCCGGTAAACAGGCTCACGGGCATTAAGACTGTTGATATCATCAACCTTACGCCCGATAATGAGAACCCCTTTGCTGCGCACTGGCATACCCACCAGGATGTAATGGCCATTATAGATAAGAACACACTAAAGGCGGTAGGGCAAACCCTGCTGCAGTTTGTATACGAGCAGGCCGCAGCCGATAATGTTCAATAAACTGTTATCTTTTCAGGGTGTAGTTGCGGGTATGCCTTACTCTGTGGGTAGTATTGTATATTTGCCGCAATAAGTATAAAATAATAATAGATTGAAGTACCGTAATGCCATATTGATCGTGCTGGTGGTGATCATTGCCGATCAGCTGCTGAAGTTTTATATCAAGACACATTTTGTGAACGGCGATGATGTGAAGTTGCTGGGCAACTGGTGCCGCCTGCATTTCATAGAGAACGAAGGCATGGCCTATGGCATGAAGCTGAGCGAATCGGTGATGGGCAAGATCATTCTTTCCTCCTTCCGGCTCATAGCAGTTATCTTTGGCTTCTTCCTGCTCAAGCGCCTGGTGGTGAAGGGCTACACCCGTGGCGCCATCATTTGCGGCTCATTGATACTGGCCGGCGCGCTGGGCAATCTTATAGACAGCATGGTATACGGCCTTATGTTTACCGACAGCCCTTACTCCTGCTTCTCCGGCAACTACGACAGCCTGAAGAGCATGATGCAAAACCACAACCAAACGGCGGTGGCGCATGTAACTGCCCTTGGGCATGGCTACGGTAAGTTCTTAACGGGCAAGGTGGTGGATATGCTCTACTTTCCGCTCATAGATACGAGGATGCCCCATTGGGTGCCCTTCCTGGGCGATAAGAATTTTATTTTTTTCGAGCCGGTATTTAACATTGCCGATGCAGCCATATCTGTAGGTGTCATCACGCTGGTACTCTTCCAGAAGCGGATGATGCACAAACCGGGTACGGCTGTAGAACCGGCTACAACAGCATAAGCTATGGATGCAGAACTGATCTCAATAACCGTGTGGCTGGCAGGCCGCAGCTACCGCCTGAAGGTGAAGCCTGATGAGGAATCTGCGGTGCGCAAAGCCGTGAAGATAGCCGATGAAAAAGTGAACGAGATGCGTACCCACTACGCAGGCAAAGACGACCAGGACTTTATAGCCATGACGCTGCTCACCTATGCCGCAGATACCGCCATAGACATCTTCAACAATCCCCTGCTGCACGATGAGATGGACAAGCTCGTGAAGAAGATAGACAGGGTGCTGTAGTCGTTAGTGGTTAGTTGTTAGTCGTTAGTATAAAGTAGAATGATGTGGAGTGTGGGATAGCGGCTTGTTGCAGCAATAAAATATATCCATATGGCTACAAATAAAAAGATACTCCTTCTTGCTTCGTTTCTATTCCTGGCATTATTAGCTGTTACCTCCTGCAGCTCGTTCAAGACCACAAAAATATTGCTGAAGGCAGATGTGAGCAGCCTGCATGGGAATGGGGTTGCTGATGCGCTTAAACGCACCTGTGGTGTGCTTAAAGACAGGCTGGCCGGCCTGGTCGATGATCCGGAGGCTACATACGATGCTGTAGCCGCAACCATAAGCATAACGTATAAAGGCAATGCGGATATAGAGCGGGTAAGATCGCGCATACTGGTGGGTGGAGACCTTCGGTTCTATGACACCTATACCAATGCCGATTTCATACAATTCCTGAAACCGGCAAACGACTCGCTGGGGCAGCAAATGCTCAGGGCGCATCCCTTGCCCACACAGGGTGCAGGCGCGGATACCGGTAGCATAGCGCACTACACCCGCAACAGCGGTATGCTGAAAAGTGAGCATGGCGAGCTGACTTTCAATCCCTTGTTTGCAGTGATGGCGATAAATGTAAAAGATGACGAAATAGTTAATGG
>CAIVKT010000273.1 GCA_903906615.1 uncultured Bacteroidota bacterium
GCCAAAGGGTAGCCGAGTCGTACCAGTCTTTACAGCGCTCATTGCTCATAAAGCCCAGCACCAGGCTGTATGCCACTACAATGCCCAGGATGGTTTTACCGGTCTGCACTTTAGCTTTATCCTCAAAGTAATTGGACACATACCAACCAGCGATCAGGAAGAAACCGAGATAAGGCAGGTAGCCGTAACGGTCCGACACTATAGCCCCACCCACGGGTATGAATTGGAGCAGCAGCACAATATTGATGATAAAAAAGCCCAGGCCAAAAACTACCAGGCGGTTGTGGCGGGCATACTTCCATATCATAAATATCAGCGCAAGTACGATAACAGGATACACGTAGAACTGCACTGGCAACGCATCGCTCAGTTTCAACGGATAAGGATAAAAATTGGTAAGTCCCACCGGCACTACAGCCTTCCACAGGTACGTACACAGCGCATAGCAGCCCAGTGCAAAACGCTCAATAGAATTAAAATGTGCATCCAGCGAACCGTAAGCACCCACTACTTTTTGCGCCCTCACAGACCCAAGGCCGAAAGCCAGCGACAATACGAAAAAAGGTATCTTCTCCAGTAACAGCCACAGGTCGAGCTTTAGCTTTTCTGTGCCAATAAGTATAGGTGAGAACGAACCGTTCACTACTCTCTTTTCAAAGTAATCAACAACAAACAATACCACAGGAAAGGTCACCGCAACAGATTTGCAAAGCAGGGATAGTGTAAATAGTACCAATATGGACACATACCATTTTAATTTACCGCTGCTATCCGTCCTGACATAATTCACATACGCCGTACAGGCCATCACATAAAACAAGCTGTACAAAATATCCTTTCTGCCCGCAGCCCATGCCACCGACTCCACATGCATAGGGTGTACCCCAAACAATAACGCAGCAACGATAGCGGCAACCGGCCTGCCTGTAAATTTCTTTACAAAAAAGTACACAGCAAGCGTGGTGAGTACATGTGCTATCACACTGTCAAAGTGATAAATAAATGGCTGCAAGCCCTTATAACTATATTCTATGGCATAGATAAGAATTGTGAGCGGGTGGTAGTTGCCCATCACGTTGGTGCTAAAATCAAATATTCTCAGGTAGCCGTCTAACGTACTATTTTTAATGTATTGGTCGGAGATAATGTAGCCAAGGTCGTCCCAGTTGGTGAACTGGTTTTCGAGGCAGGCGTAGTAAGAAAAGAACGTAACAGCGGCTATACCCAAAAGCACCAAAAGCCGGGTGTTTTTGTTTTTTAAAAAACCGGTATGTACATCCACAGCACTCTTGCCTGCCACCTTCGTTTTTTGCGCAGGTGGGGTATTGCGTACAGGTGCATTGCCCGGAGATGTTACAGGGTTGTTCTTTTTCTTTGCCATGCCTTCAGCTGATTATTCTTTGGCAACTAAAATATAGCTTTTCCCGCTTTTGCAGGTAATTAAAAGTATAAATTCTGTTTCTCACTTATTATATAGCACACATTTATACTCATAATCCGCTATACCTTCATTCAATTAACAAAATTACGTTATTACCAATAGTTAAAAATAACCGCTACCCCGATTTTACCCCAAATCTTGGGTTCACATTTCAACTTCTGCACTTATCTTTGCGGCGTCTTTTTAATTCCTTAACTCAAAAAACATAAATTAAATGAAAGTAACCGTAGTGGGTGCCGGCGCAGTAGGCGCAACATGTGCCGACAATATAGCCCGTAGGGAACTGGTTGAAGAACTGGTATTGGTAGACATCAAGGAAGGATTTGCTGAAGGTAAGGCGCTCGACATCATGCAGACCTCATCATTGCTTGGCTTTGATACCCGTGTTGTTGGTGTCACCAACGATTACTCTAAAACAGCTAATTCGGACGTTTGCGTGATCACTTCAGGTATACCCCGCAAGCCCGGTATGACCCGCGAAGAGCTGATAGGCACCAACGCCCGCATTGTAGAAGATGTGTGCAAAAGCCTGCTCCAGTACTCTCCTAATACCATCATCGTGGTGATATCCAACCCTATGGATACTATGACCTACCTCGCACTGAAATCAACAGGGCTGCCAAAGAACCGCATCATAGGCATGGGCGGCATATTAGACAGCGCGCGTTTCAAATGCTATATACAGAAAGAACTGAATTGCTCGCCTAATGACCTGCACGCTGTAGTAATAGGCGGCCATGGCGACACTACGATGATACCACTTACCCGCCTCGCTACCGTGAACGGCACGCCGGTATCTAATATGATAGACGCTGACAAGCTGAAGCAAATAGCGGCTGATACTATGGTAGGCGGCGCTACACTTACCAAGCTGCTCGGTACATCGGCATGGTATGCACCGGGCGCAGCAGGAGCTGCACTGGTAGAGTCTATCATCCGCAACGAAAAGAAAGTATTCCCTTGCTGCGTGGCGCTGGATGGCGAATACGGCCAGTCTGACATATGCCTCGGCGTACCCGTGGTTATCGGAAAGAATGGCGTAGAAAAGATCATAGACTACAAGCTGAACGCTGAAGAGCAGGAAGCCTTCAATAAATCGGCAGAAGCAGTACGCAGCATGAACAAAGTGCTGGAAACACTGGTAGCTTAATGGCTCAATAGCGTAATTGCTCAATGACTCAATTTCAGAAACGCTTCGCTACTTGCGAGGCGTTTCTATTTTCTGCAAAACATTCCCGCAACACAAAAGCCACCTCGCGGTGGCTTTTGCTATTTAGTATTTATCAGTAATGATTATTTCAGCTTAAAGGCTTTCTTTACCTTAGCTACGTAGTCCAGCTTCTCCCATGTAAAAAGCTCCACCTGCATTTTCTTAGTGGTCCCGCTTGCACTTTTGAAGGTCTTGGTTACGGTTACCGGCGTACGGCCCATGTGGCCATAAGCAGCACATTCGCTATACATAGGCTGGCGCAGCTTCAGGCGCTCTTCAATGAAGTAAGGGCGCATATCAAATATCTCGCTCACCTTCTTACCTATTTCGCCATCGGTCATTTTTACTGTAGCTGTACCCTTGGTATCCACATAGATGCTTGTTGGCTTAGCCACACCTATTGCGTAAGACACCTGCACCAGCACTTCGCTGCACAGGCCTGCCGCTACCAGGTTCTTGGCTATATGCCTGGTGGCATATGCTGCAGAACGGTCCACCTTACTCGGGTCTTTGCCGGAGAATGCGCCACCACCGTGCGCGCCCTTGCCACCGTAGGTGTCCACGATGATCTTGCGGCCGGTAAGCCCTGTATCGCCATGCGGGCCGCCTATTACGAACTTGCCTGTAGGGTTTACGTGGTAGGTGATCTTGTCATTGAATAAATGCTTGTGCTGCGGATAGCTCTTCAGCACACGTGGTATCAGTATGGTCTTTACATCCTTAGTGATGCGCTCCTGCATTTTCTTTTCTTCAGCAAAGTCATCATGCTGTGTAGAGATCACTATAGCGTCTATGCGCACAGGCTTGTTGTCGTCGCTGTATTCCAGTGTCACCTGGCTTTTGGCATCGGGGCGCAGGTATTTCATCTGCTTGCCTTCGCGGCGTATCTCGGCCAGTTGCAGCAACAGGTTATGCGCGAGGTCCAGCGCCAGTGGCATATAGTTGTCGGTTTCGTTTGTGGCGTAACCGAACATCATACCCTGGTCACCAGCGCCCTGGTCTTCTTTCTTTTTCTTTTCCACACCCTGGTTGATGTCGGCGCTCTGCTCGTGTATGGCAGAAAGCACACCGCAGGAATGCGCTTCAAACATATATTCGCTCTTGGTGTAGCCTATTTTCGCTATCACTTCGCGCGCTATGGTTTGCACATCTATGTAGGTATTGCATTTCACCTCGCCCGCCAATACTACCTGGCCGGTGGTCACAAGCGTTTCGCACGCGATCTTTGAGTTCGGGTCCCACGCAAGGAAGTTATCGACCAACGCATCTGATATCTGGTCAGCCACTTTATCAGGATGCCCTTCAGACACTGATTCTGATGTAAATAGATAAGACATTTTTAAAATAATCGGTTTTTGATGAATGAATAGGGGCGCAATTTATGAATTGTTTAGGTGCATTACAACTTTTGGTTTTATATATTAACATTGTTATCCCCAAAACAAGGCAATTGACAGCTAAACAGTGTTTTCATGCTCCATATTCCTTAACTATTTATACAGAATTATATCGGGTGCTTTTGCCCCTTAACCCTTAAATTTGTAGCAGGAGCAATTATGGCTGAAAAGAAAATAACAAGCAAAAAAGCAGTACAGAAAGAAACAGTTGCTGTCCCTAAAAAGGCAGCAAAGCACATACAAGGTATTTCCGCACCGGAGGTGGAGCATAACGCCCCCGAAGACAACCCGGCAGACAACAACACAGATGCCATATTCATAAAGGGTGCGCGTATGCACAACCTGAAGAATGTGGACGTAGCCATACCCCGCAATAAGCTGGTGGTAGTAACGGGCGTGAGCGGCAGCGGCAAATCTTCCCTCACCATGGATACCCTCTTTGCCGAAGGCCAGCGCCGCTACGCCGAGAGCCTGAGCGCCTATGCGCGCCAGTTCCTCATGCGCATGGACAAGCCCGATGTGGACTACATACGCGGCATATGCCCCGCCATAGCCATAGAGCAGAAGGTAACCACGCGCACACCCCGCAGCACTGTGGGCAGCATGACGGAGATATACGACTACCTGCGGCTGCTTTTTGCACGTGTGGGCAAGACCTACTCGCCCGTCAGCGGCAAGGAAGTGAAGAAAGATACGGTAACGGATGTGGTGGAGTTTGTAAAGGGGCTGCCCAAGGGTGCGAAAGTACAGTTCATCGTACCGCTCGTAACCCGCTACAAGCGCACTGTTGAGGAAGAGCTGAACATACTGATGCAAAAGGGCTTCAGCCGTATATATGTGCCTGCCCTTGACGAAAAACCCATAAGAATAGAAGATGTGCTGGAAGGCACAGTAAAAGTAGGCAAGGCAAAGGCCAACCTGCTCATAGACCGTATAGTGGCCAAAGAAGAATTTGACGAAGACGACCTGCACCGCCTGGCCGATAGCATACAAACAGCTTTCTACGAAAGCGAGGGCGAATGCCTCGTAGATGTGGATGGCAAGATACATATCTTCAATAACCGCTTTGAGGCCGATGGTATCCTGTTCGACGAGCCTACGCCCAACCTCTTTTCTTTCAACAACCCCTATGGCGCATGTCCCGTATGCGAAGGCTTCGGGCAGGTGCTGGGTATTGATGATGGCCTGGTTATACCCGATAAACGCCTGAGTGTGTACGATGGCGCTGTGGTATGCTGGCGCGGCGAAAAGATGAGTGAATGGCAGCAGGCATTTATCCGCTCGGCCTCCAAATTCGATTTCCCCATACACACCCCCATTGCCGACCTAACCACTGAGCAGTACAAGCTACTGTGGGAAGGCAACAGCAAGGTAAATGGCATCAAAGACTTCTTTGAAATGGTGGAGCAAAACCTGTACAAAGTACAGTACCGGGTAATGCAGGCCCGCTACCGTGGCCGCACCACCTGCCCCACCTGCAATGGCACCCGCCTGCGCAAGGAGGCCCTGTATGTAAAGATCAACAACGCCACCATAGCCGACCTGATGTTCCGCCCCGCCGATGAACTGTATGACTGGCTGCAAAATATAAAGCTTACCCCCAACGAGCAAAGCATAGGCAAGCGCATACTCACCGAAGTGAACCAGCGCATGAGAACATTGCTGGATGTGGGCCTGAGCTATCTGTCCCTTAGCCGCCTTGCCAATACGCTATCCGGCGGCGAGAGCCAACGCATACAACTCACCAAGTTCCTGGGCAGCAACCTTACAGACTCCCTGTACATACTCGATGAGCCGAGCATAGGCTTGCACAGCAGGGACACCGAGCGCCTCATAGGCGTGCTCAAATCCCTCCGCGACCTGGGCAATACTGTGGTCGTAGTGGAGCATGACGAGCTGATGATGCGCGAGGCCGACCACATCATAGATATGGGGCCGCTGGCCAGCCACCTGGGTGGCGAAGTAGTGGCCGCAGGAACTTATAAAGAACTGATAGCCCATAAAGACAGCCTTACCGGCAAGTACCTGAGTGGCGAATACAAAATAGAACCACCCAAAATAAAAAGAAAGCCTACCGGCAAAATAAGAATAGAAGGCTGCAAGCAAAATAACCTCAAAGACATTAATGTAGACTTTCCGCTGAATGTGCTATGCGTGGTAACGGGCGTGAGCGGCAGTGGCAAAACAACACTGGTAAAGCAAACGTTGTACCCTGCCCTGCAAAAGCACTATGGAGAAAGCGCC
>CAIVKT010000274.1 GCA_903906615.1 uncultured Bacteroidota bacterium
GCCATTTGCAGCACGGGCATTTCCTGCTCATGTATGCCGAAGGGGATATTATACTTATCCTTTAATGCCTGGATGCCAAAAATATGGTCTATATGGCCATGGGTATTGATGATGGCCTGTGGCACAAGTTGCTTGTCGGTAATATAATTGATCATCATTGCTACTTCCCGTTCCTCATACATGCCGGGGTCTACTATCCAGCACTGGTTTTTCTCATTAGCAATGATATAAGTGTTCTCCTCGAACGCATTGAAAGTAAAAAAATTGACATTTAACATATCCGTATGGTAGAAGTTTAGTAAATTGTATTGCAAAAATAGGCATTACGCATATAGTAAGCATTAAGGCGCAGTAGATAAGTATGGGTGCAGGATATCAGAACAAAAGAAAATCCGGGGCATTATTGCTCATTGTTGGCTGCGTGCTGGCATTTATGCCGTTGATAGTTACCGGTCAATCGTACGTAGAACAATTCGGACAGAACAGGATACAGTACCGCAAATTTGACTGGAAATTTTTTGATACCAAACATTTCAGGGTATATCATTACGACCGTGCCGGCAGAGACCTTGGAAGGTATGTGGCCGAAGAAGCGGAGAACGATATCAGCGTAATAGAAAAGAAACTGGGCGGTCAATTTCCCAAGCGCTTCAGCATTATTTTATACAATTCTTACGACGAGTACCTGCAAACAAATGTAGGTCTTAAAGATGAATCCCCTATTACAGGCAACACAAAGTCAGGAACGGTAAATCTTGTGGGTGATAAACTGGTGGTGTACTTCACCGGGCAGCACAATGACTTGCAACACCAGATACGCTCGGGTATGGCCCGCGTGGTGATGGAGCGCATGATCTTTGGGGAGAGCTTTAAGAAAATGGTGAAGAACGCGTTGCAGATGAACCTGCCACAGTGGGTAACAGATGGCTACATATCTTACCTGGTGGATGGCTGGGATGCTAAAAGCAACAGCGACTGGAAAAGCCTGCTGGAAGCACGCCCGGATGCGGGTTTCTATCAGCTTGCGGAAGAATACCCGGAACTGGCTGGTAAGGCATTTTGGAAATTTGTATCTACGCAATACAGCGCAGGCACGATGAAGAACTTGCTGTATACGATGCAGCAAAAGACCAGTATTAACAAGGCTATGCTGGAAAAGGATAATCTTGGCCTCAAGGTAACGAAGGCCTACGATTCCTGTATCCACTTCTACAAAGATGTATATGCGGCTGATGCAAAGCAGCAGGAAATGCCGGACAGCACCGGGGGGCTTATAGCGTTGAAAGTACCCAAAGACAATACGGTTATACGAAGTATACGCGTGTCGCCGAGAGGTAGCGATGTAGCCTATGTGGCCTGGAAAGAAGGCATGTATACCGTATATACTCAAAAGACCGCAAAAGGAGGTGATGCGGCTGTGTTGCTGGAGGGAGGCCAAAAAGACCTTACTGAGGCCAATGATCCCACTTATCCTATGCTGGCATGGTCGGCATCAGGGTACAAACTGGCGATACTGTATAAGAAAGGGTTTCAAACGAAGCTGCGTGTGTACAACAGTCTGAAAGGTAGGATAGACAACTACGTGATACCAAAGAACAGGTTTGACCGTGTGTTGGGCATGGCGTTTATGGAGGATGATGATAATCTCGTATTCTCGGCAATAAAAAAGAGCCAGACCGACCTGTATATGTTTGCCTTCAAAGGCACTAAGATGACCAACATCACTGATGATGTGTGGGATGAGACAGACCCTGTATTCG
Organism: uncultured Bacteroidota bacterium; assembly: GCA_903906615.1. Lineage (GTDB taxonomy): Bacteria > Bacteroidota > Bacteroidia > Chitinophagales > Chitinophagaceae > Nemorincola. Next base: position 1,761 of record CAIVKT010000274.1, read on the forward strand.
TCAGCGGTGGATCAAGAACAGGTATATTGTTTCTCTCCAACAGGCCAAAGCCAAATATGGATGTGCCATTGGGTGTAAACGAATTGCCCACAGGGCCTATGAATGTGTTTTTCTACAACACGCGTACCAAGAGCCGTGAGCTGCTGCAATGCACCAGCGTGGCCACAGGGCATGTGACGCAGCCCATTCAATACGGCACAGATAATTTTGCCTACCTGTATGACGGCAATGGCATCAACAATAAGTATGTGGTGCTTTTTGCCCGCGACAAGCACAATAAAGATTCGGCTTATTCAGTGCCCATTACTAATTACTCCACCAGTATCATCAGCCAGCAATACAACCTGGCCAGTGGGGATGTGGCTGATGTGGTGCAGGTAAAAGATAAGTACAGGGTCTATTTTCACAACCTGCAAATGCCGGGCGTTAATGCCACAGTAAAAACGCTACAACCCACTATTCTATCACAGGAAAAAGCAGAGCCGCAAAATACATCCGCAGATAAAAGGCTTACCTATACTGCCGGCCATTATGTGAATGAAGAAGAAGAGCAGCCACAGCCCGAAATAAAAGGCGGGAATGCCTTCCAGTCGGAATTTGCAGATACCACTACACAACCTAAGCGAAAAACGCGCAATAAAGGCAATAACAATATCCATAAAGCAAACGCTGATAGCTCTGCATCAGACAGCTCTACGCTCGCTGTGATCAATGACAGCGCCTATGTAAAGATGAAGCCCTCTAAGTACAGGCTCAGTTTTAAGCCCGACTTCTTTTCTATAAAACTGGACAACAGTGTGTTGTTCTCGCAGTACCAGTCTATAGCATCAAATGGCGGGCAGTATGTAAACCCTTCCCTTGGGGCACTCACTACTATCAGCCTTAATGAAATGATGGAAGATTACCGCATCACGGCCGGCTTCCAGTTGCCGATCAATGTTTCCGGGTCGGCATACTTTCTGCAATACCAGAATTTCAGGCACCGGCTTGATTGGGGTATTCTCTTCCTTCGCGACCAGGACAAGGAGACACTGCCGGTAGGCTATGTAGACCAGAATAACCAGGTAGCGCTCGTGCAAGATCAGCTCTTTAAAACGGTGACCAACATGGTGGAGTCTGACTTCTCTTATCCGCTGGATAGGGTACACAGCATCCGTTTTCATACAAGCATCAGGCAGGATAAGCTGATAGAAAAAGCTACGGATACACTGAGCCTGTCTTATCCGCTATCCAATACCAATACGTATACATCGCTCAGCAGGCTGGAGTATGTGTTTGACAATACCATAAGCCCAACGATCAATATCCTGAACGGAACAAGGTTCAAATTTTACGGGGAATACATGCAAAGCTTAAATGGCCCAAGCAAAAGCTGTTACAACCTTGGCCTGGACATACGTAACTACCAGAAACTATACAAGAACCTGATACTGGCCAACAGGCTGGCTTACGCACATTCGGATGGCAACAGCGAGGTGGAATACCTGGTTGGCGGCGTGGACAACTGGATATCTCCTAAGCAGGCGGCAGGTGCATCACAGGCGCCCGATCCCAATTATGGTTTCCAGGCTATGAGTACACCGTTGCGTGGGTATGAGCAATACGCGCGTACCGGCAACAACTTCGCAGTGCTGAACACAGAACTGAGATTACCCGTGCTGACAACATTTATGAAAAAGCCTATTCAGTCTTCCCTGTTAAAGAACCTGCAGTTGGTTGCCTTTATGGATATAGGATCTGCCTGGAAAGGCTTCATACC
>CAIVKT010000275.1 GCA_903906615.1 uncultured Bacteroidota bacterium
CCGGCGAAGGCGAACTTGCCCCTGCCCTCCTCGCGCAGTTCACGCAACATCTCCTCTCCTTCGGAGAGGCCGGGAGAGGCCCTCCTCGCGCAGTTCAGACAACCCCGCACTCGCCGTAGGGGCTTTGCATTGTTCGCCATAGCTTTAGCGAAGGTGAAACTTGCCCATGCCCGTCTCGCGCAGTTCACACAACACACGCAATCAACCCAAACATCATAGTCCATCATTCTAATCATTAAAGATCATAGTCCCACAACCATCAAATAACCAAATTCCATCTACATATTTTAGAAAATTCTCCCCGCGCCCCGCGCGGCTTTCACTTGCGTTATCCACATTTTTTCGGCCATTAACACCAACTGAAAAAAGACCAATTTACCTTTGTGCCCCAAAAATATTTTTTCACCACTCCAACGTTCTAAGGGGAAGCCCCTTTAGGGGTTTGGGGTTAACCTTTTTCTATGAACAGCACCCTTCAGGCCAAGGCCCAAAAACTCTTCTTCCAGTCCGATCTATCGAAGACTGAGATTTCCGAAATGCTCGGCATCCCACGCCGCACCCTCCACTATTGGATACGCGAAAAGAACTGGGACCGTATCAAGCGCAGCTCTGCGCAGATGCCGTCCTTGCTGGCCGACAACATTTACCACATCATCGCCCGTTTCACGCAGCAACTGCTTGGCGAAGACCGCATCAACCGCCCCATTACCCACAAAGAGGCAGACACGCTGCACAAGCTTACCCTCACAATCGGCAAGCTCAAAACACGCAATACCCTCAACGAAAGCATGGAAATGTTCGGACTGTTCATGGAAAGCGTTAATCAAAAGTCACCCGAAATGGCACAGCAACTGGTACCATTCGTAGACGACTACATCTCCGGCCGCGCCGCAACCAACATCCAACAATTCCGTCCCGACAACATGAACGACCTTGGCCTCATTCCCAAACAGGAAGCCAACCTGACCGAAGAACAGCTCGATATGCAAGACATCATGGCGTGGACGGAAGCCGACAATCCACCCGTTGATCTCGAAAAACTCGAAGCACTTGAAGAGCAGCACGAAGCTGCAATAGCAAATGGCAAGATCTCTCCTGCCACCCCACCACGTCCACGACCACTAACCGGTACCCGTGCCGAAATACTCGCTCGCTACATGGATGCGCATAGCGACATAGACCACAAAACCGACCAACTGACTCATCCCGAATCCACCCCACCTTCCGGCAGCACCTCCCCCCGGGAACGATCACAACAACCCATAAACCCGGAAACCAAGCTGGCTGCTTAATCACTTACTCATGCAGAACAGATAACATCTCCATTTAGATTCTGTTGTACTCGTGTAGCACTCACCACGCACAGTTATGTACCTACGGCACATAGCACAGAGAGAGCATGGAGTTACTATATAGCTATAACTCCTTAACGAGGTGAAAAAAGAGCGATACACTTTAAGACATGACACCTGCCGACAGGCAGACAAATGATCTCCTCTCCTTCGGAGAGGCAGGGGAGAGGCCTCCTCGCCGGGTGAGCAACTTTATAAGGAAAAAAGCCGCTAATCCATTGATTATCAACAATCCCGATAGCTATCGGGAGAGCAATAAAAGTGAGCAAAAAAAACGCCACCCTCACATATGCCCCTGCGGTTTATGAACATAAAATTGCATAAATATGTCATCTGATGCATTTTGGGGAGCAGTAAATAGCAGGTAACGCATATTTTTCCACAGGGTGGTTATTGTGTTTGGCCAAAGTGCGGGAGAGAAACGATAAATTTGCCCCATGCAGAATTATTTAGTGGGATTGAACGAGGAGCAGCGCACAGCCGTGGAACATATGGATGGTCCGCTGATGATAGTGGCGGGCGCAGGCAGCGGCAAAACCAAGGTACTCACCACGCGCATAGCCCACCTCATGTACAATGGCGTGGATGCGTTCAATATACTGGCTTTGACGTTTACCAACAAGGCGGCGGCAGAGATGAAGGAAAGGGTGGAGCGGGCGCTTGGCAATACCGAAGCAAGGAATTTATACATAGGCACCTTTCACTCCGTATTCGCGCGGATACTGCGGGGCGAGGCCAACAGGCTGGGCTACCCCAACAACTTCACTATCTATGATACCGATGATGCCAAGAGTGTGATCAAGGGCATTGTGAACGAGATGAACCTGGACGACAAGCACTACAAGGCCGCTTATGTGTATAACCGCATCAGCGCAGCCAAGAACAGCCTGATAGACCCGGCCATGTACAAGCTGGATACGACCATACAGCAGGAGGATGCCCGCGGCAACCGCCCGCAGATGGGCGATATATACGAGGCGTATGCCCGGCGCTGCTTCAGGAACGGGGCTATGGATTTTGATGACCTGTTGTTCAAGATGTATATTCTGCTCACGCACCATCCGGAGGCACTGGCCAAGTACCAGGGCCGCTTTCAGTATATACTGATCGATGAGTACCAGGATACCAACCTGGCGCAGTATGCCATCATCAAGATGCTGGGCGCGCGGCACGAGAATATATGCGTGGTGGGCGATGATGCGCAGAGTATCTACTCCTTCCGCGGAGCTACGGTGCAGAACATCCTGCAATTCCAGGACGACTATGAAGATGTGAAAATAGTGAAGCTGGAGCAGAACTACCGCAGCACACAAACCATACTGAATGTAGCCAACAACGTAATAGGCAACAACAAGAACCAGATAAAGAAGTCGCTTTGGACGAGCAATGACGAGGGCGATAAGATAATGCTGGTGCGTACCATGACAGACAATGACGAGGGACGCTTTGTAGCCGACTCTATAAAGGAGCAGCAGATGCGCAACCACTACGCCAATCGTGACTTTGCGATACTATACCGCACCAACGCGCAGAGCCGCTCCTTCGAGGAAAGCCTGCGGCGCATGAACATACCTTACAAGCTGGTGGGTGGAACATCCTTCTACCAGCGCAAGGAAGTAAAGGACTACCTCGCCTATATGCGCGTGGTGGTGAACACGCAGGACGAGGAGAACATCAAGCGCATCATCAACTACCCCACAAGGGGTATAGGCAAGACAACAATAGAGCGCATACTGGTGCGTGCCAATGAGCTGAACACGACCTTCTGGGAGGTGATCTCCAACCACGAAATAGATGGGATACGCTCCACGCAGATTGATAACTTTGTGATGATGATCCGCAGCTTCCAGGCTATGTTGGAGAAGCATACGGCCTATGATGTGGCCTATGCGGTGGGCAAGCATACCGGCCTGGTGCAGGAGCTATACAATGATAAGACAGTAGAAGGCCTGGCCCGCTATGAGAACGTGCAGGAACTGCTGAACTCTATAAAGGAATTTACAGAAACACCGGATGAAGAAGGCGAGCTGCGCGATAAGAACCTGGGCAGCTACCTGCAACAGATAACCCTGCTCACCGATGCCGACCAGAACAATGACGAGAATGCTGATGTGGTGAAGCTGATGACCATACATGCCGCAAAGGGCCTGGAGTTTACCTGCGTATTTGCTGTCGGGCTGGAGGAGAACCTCTTCCCGAGCGCTATGAGCCTGTATGACCGGGAGAACCTCGAAGAAGAGCGCCGCCTGTTCTATGTTGTGATCACACGTGCGAAGGCAAAGCTGTGGGTGACGTATGCCAACAGCCGCTACCGCTTCGGTACGCTGGTGCAGAACGAGCCGAGCCGCTTTATAGAAGAGATACCGGCAGCCCACCTCGACAAAACATTTACGGGTACCAGCAATAAAGCGCCTACCAGCCCAGGCGGCTTCGGAAGCATGATGAACCAGACGTTCGACAAAATGCCATCGCTGAAAAAGCTGGCCGATAAGCTGGCGCAGCCTGCACCGCCGGTACATACGCCATCACCCGACTTTGTACCTGACGATGCCATGGCCATGGAGCCGGGTATGCAGGTAGAGCATCAAAAATTCGGGATGGGAAAGATACTGACCGTAGAAGGCGGAGTACAAAACAGGATAGCCGGCATAGACTTCGGTACCGGCCACGGCGTAAAAAAGATCATGCTCAACTTTGCGAAGCTCAGGATAGTGAAGTAAAGTGAAAAGGCAAAAGTGAAAACCTAAAAGTGAAATAATGTTTGTTTTGGGAAAATTATTAATTTTACAAAAAGGAGTTTATTATTACGGATGAACAAATAGCAAGGCAAATTGAAGTGCTAAAAAGTGTAGGGAAAGAGGCCTCAAGAAATAAAGAAACGGCTATCAAATTTCTGAGGGATGCAGGTATTCTGAAAGACGAAGAGGCCAAGCGTTCTAAAAAGAAAAAGTAGATTATGCACGATTATCAGCCTTTTAGTGTCATTGGGTTTCATAGTTGTGATAGGGAAGTATTTAGAATATCAGTTCTGTTTATTTAAGTTTACAAAAAGGAGTTTATTATGACGGATGAACAAGCAAGAGCGCAAATTGAACTAATAGATAAGGTAACAAAGGAATTATTGAAGGATAAGAAAGCTGCGTACAAATTTCTTAGGGATGCAGGTATACCTGTAGGCAATGAGCCATTTGGATCCTCAAAGAAAAAGGCTCGTCATGCATGATTATCAGCCATTCAGTGTTATCGGATTTCATAGTTGCGATAAAGAAGTTGGCCTTAGGGTGTTAAATGGTAATGATGAGCTATTGCCTAGTGAAAATGCGTGGGACTGGTTAGGTACAGGTATATATTTTTGGGAACAGAACCCATTTCGCGCTTTGGAATATGCAATGGAAAGTGTTCAACGAAAGCAATTCAATAAAAAGCCAATAAAAGAACCTTTTGTTCTCGGGGCAGTTATAGAACTTGGTAATTGCCTCAATTTAACAGAATCAAGTTCGCTGCAGATCTTGGGCAAAGCATATAGTTCATTGAGCGAATTGAAGAAGAACCTCGGCGAAGATATGCCTGTCAATAAACATAACAATCGTGCGTTAGACTGTGCCGTAATCCAATACTTACATCAATTAAATGAGCTGAAGAATGAGCCTGGGTACGACACCGTAAGATGTGCGTTCCCGGAGGGAGAGCAGGCATATCCCGATTCTTACATAACCTCGCGGCTGCATATACAGGTGTGTGTGCGCAATGCAGACTGTATCAAAGGTTTCTTTCTCCCCCGGCCTTTGGCAAAATTCAATCCGTCTATGAAGTAGTTATTGTTCCTTTCCTGCGAATGCCGCCAATAGGCAGAATAAACCAATGCCCAATAATCCGCCGATGGCATCTGCTACGGCATCCATGAGCTCCATGCTGCGGCCGAGGAAGGTGAGGAGGCCCTGCATAAGCTCGATGAAGCAGCCGAGGGCTACTGCTGTGAGGAACATGATGAGCAGTCGGGGAATGGTGCGTAAAGGGTAGGCGCAAAGCCAGAACAGCGTAAAGCCGCCGAAAAGGACAAGGTGTACCCACTTATCTATGAGTGGCACATCTACTTTGGGGAGGTCCTGGCCGGGAGTGAAGCAGCCAATAAAAATAAGCAAGGTCCACCGGATAGCTATGAACCTTGCTTGCTTTGTATAAGGAGAGCCGGGCGTGAATATCCGCAGCATCTGTATTAACCTACTAATTTCTGGTATGCTTCGGCATCCATCAGGCCGCTTGCCTGTGCAGGGTCGGTGAGGGTCATTTTTACGATCCAGCCGGTGCCATAAGGGTCTTTGTTCACGCTCTCCGGGTTGTCATTCAGGCTCCCGTTTGCTTCTGTGATGGTTCCGCCTACAGGCAGGTACAGGTCAGAAACTGTTTTTACCGCTTCCACGCTACCGAAGATAGTATTAGCTTGCAAAGTCTTACCAACAGATGGAATATCAACGTACACGATATCGCCCAGCTCATGCTGTGCAAAATCAGTGATACCTACAGTGGCTGTGTTGCCTTCTACCAGGACCCATTCGTGGTCGTTGGTGTAACGTAAATTTGCGGGGAAATTCATTGTTTCAGATTTTGAGGTAAAAATAGGGTAAAAAATTAGAAAAGCTAAATGGTTAATTGGTTAACTAGTTAAAAGGTCAATGAGGTAGCAAGTTAATAAATTAGTTAACATTTTAATTTAATATATCAGGGTTTTATGGCGCCGATATAGAAATCGAGGGCTTTTTTGCGGAGCATCATATTTACAGAGGCCTGTATCTTATCCTGCGCGGCCTGTAATAGTACAAGCTGGGCATTTGACTCTGTGATAAAGTCTGTAGCACCTTCTTTGTAGAGGCCACTTACGGCATCAAATGCTTTTTGCGCTGCGTTTAAGCCAACACCTACTGTTTCCATCTGCTGTACGGCATTGCGATAGTCGTTGTGAGCGAGGCGCACGTTCGCAGTTATATGTGTGAGCGTATCCTGCTGGTCTATACGGGCATTGTCGGCGGCGATCTTAGCTATGGCCACATTCGTTTTGGTGTAGTATCGGTCGAAGATATTCCATGTGGCATTGACACCTACCAAGCCATAGGTATACTTATAGAGCTGTGTAGGTATGTTTTGCTGTGTTTCGACCGGAGTGGTCGCGCCATTCACCTCAAGCGTGTTGAAGTATGCGCCATTGTTATATAGGCCTGCCGACAGGCTTACCTGTGGCAGGTAGCCACTACGATATTTTTTGATGTTCCAGTCGGATATTTCTGTGTTGATCTTGGCTGCGCGGAGGTCCACCCTGTTTTGCACAGCTTCCTGTACCAGCACTTCGCGGTTGCCATAGCGTGCGGCATCGGGGTTGTCGTCAATGGCTATGTCGGCTATGTCGTAATTGTCGGTAGAGTCAATACGGAGCTTTTCCAGCAGCATGATCTTGTCGTTCTGCATTTTGCTCATAGCATTAATGAGCAGTAACTTGTTGCTGCTGGTTTGCGCCTGTTGCTGGTACAGGTCGGTCTTTGCTTTACGGCCTACCTCAGTGAGCATGGTCAGTTGGTCTTCGCGCTTCATGGAGGTACTGAGGTTATTGCTGTCGAGCGACACTATTTTTTTGTCGAGGATCACCTGTAGGTAAGACTGTGTGATATCGAGTTCGATCTCCTGTTTGGCGTAGTCAAGAGTTAGCGAGGATATATCCTTGTTCAGCTTAGCGGCCTTCCAGGTAGAGTAGTTGTAGTAGCCGGTGAAGATGTTGATGCTGCTGGTCACCTGGTAGTTGAACTGGCTGCGGTTCTCATTGACAAGAGTAGGGCCTGTAGATGCATAAAAGTTATTGCCCCTGTCGTAGTTGTAGCCGCCTGCCGCTGCGAGGTTGGGCAGGTATTGGCCATAGGCTGCAAGCACTTGCGCACCTGCATTGGCTACATTATTATTGCCCTTGAGCACTGCTGTGGAACGTTGTATGGCTATATCCACGCAATCGGGCAGGGTGAGTACCTTTACGCCTGTTTGGGCAGTGAGCGTAGTGGCGCATAACAATGCAGCCATTATGCCTGATGATATGGTGTATCTCTTGTTGCTGATCATAGTTGTACGTTTACTTTTTGTCCTTCAGGAAGCTCCGGGCTTACGCTGATCCCTATGAGATCGCCCTCGCTGATGCCACTGATTATAGAAACATGCACGCCATCGTTATTATTGACCACTACAGGCTGGTAGTGCAGCTCGTTATTGCTGTTGATCATGGGTACGAAAAATTTGCCACCTTTTACCACCAATGCTTCAGATGGTATAGTGAGGAATTTTTTCGGTGGTGCCTGGAAATTCACCTGTAGGTAGCTGCCGGGTATAATGGCGTTGTCTTTATTGGGAAGGTCTATCTCTGCAAGCATCATACGTGTTTTGGGATCGAGTTCGCCGGCGATGCGGGTGAGGGATGCGCTGATCTTCATGGAGGGGTTCTCGGTCATGGTAATGGTAACCGGGTAGCCCTCGCGCAGGAAAGCAGCGTCAGACTGGGCCACGTACACGTAGATGCGTATCTTATCCAGTTGTGACAGCGTAACGACCGGCTGGGCGCTTGTTTGCGAGTTGGTGGCATTCTGCACCAGTGCGCCGGGATCGGCGAAGCGGGCTGTGATCGTACCGGCGAAAGGAGCGGTGATGTTCTTGTACTGCATCTGCTCTTTCAGCGATTGCACCTGCGCCTGGGCTACTGCAACTGCCGTTTGGGTTGCCTCGGCATCTTCTTTAGAGATATACTCTTTCTGCACCAGCGCTTCATCACGTTTGGCTATCTTCTTTTTATTGTCGAGGTCGGCAACGGCGGCCTTGTAGGCCTGGTCCGTTTCCGGGGAGATGATGGTAGCCAGCAACTGGCCTTCATGTACCTTGTCGCCTTTATCCACAAGTATCTTATTCATATAGCCGCTGGTCTTGGCATACAAGGTCACGCTTTGGAACGGACGTGCCTCACCTATGAGTACTAATCCTTTATCGACAGCCGACATGCCGGCTTTTATAGCCTTCACAGATGGGCCGGCTTTGATCTCTTTTACCCGAACATCTGTTTCTTTGTCGACAGCTGATTGTTTTTTCATCATCATTGTGATGAGGCCGAAAGCCGCAATGGCGATGAGTAGCAGTCCGCCAATCCATATCCTTGATTTGCTGCTATTGTTGTTGTTATTGTCCATGTCTTATGTTTTTATATGCTGATTTTAGTGTTGTTCTTTATTGGTTACAGAAGGCGCAGGTACGAGCACTGCGTGTTGTTCGGTCACTTCGTCATAGCGCATGGTTTCCAGTTCAAATTGTTTATCCAGCTTATCCCTTTCAGGCGCATTTTTGCGAAGCAGGGAGTAGATGATAGGTACGATGAACAGCGTAACCACTGTGGCTACCAGCAGCCCGCCCATAACGGCACGGCCCAGCGGGGCGTTTTGCTCGCCACCCGCGCCTGTGCCCAGCGACATCGGGATCATACCCAGCACCATAGCGAGGGCAGTCATGAGCACGGGGCGCAACCTTGTTTTACCTGCCTCCAGCGCGGCTTCTATGGCATTCAATCCTTTCTCCACCCGCACTTCATTTGCAAAGCTGACCATAAGGATGGAATTAGACACCGCAATACCCACTGCCACAATAGAACCCATGAGCGATACGGTATTGATGGTAGTGCCTGTGAGCGCCAGCATCCATAATATACCTACGAAAGCGCCGGGAACAGCGAAGAGTATGATGAAGGGATCGAGCCAGGTCTGGAAGAGGACGACCATAAGGAGGTATACCAGTACCACGGAGAGTATAAGGCCAAGGCCCAGCGTTTTGAATGTGCTGTCCATCACCTCGGGCTGCCCGCGCATGTATATGTGCATACCTACCGGCAACTTGCCGATAGAGGCTATCTTCTTTTCTATATCATCTGCTACAGAACCCATATCCCTGCCATCCACGTTTGCGGTAATGTCCATCACACGCTGCACTGTATAGTGGCTGATGACATCGTACTGGTTCTGATAGCTTACCGATGCCAGGTTGCCCAATGTCTGTGTTTGAGAGCCGGGTGTGCTGGTGAGCGCCGCGCTATTTGGAACCGGTGCGCTGGCAGTTACCGGAGTGTTCATGATACTATTGATCGAATTGAGCTCCTGGTAAGGCTCTTTCACGGCCACGTTGTAATTCACGTTGTTGACGGGGTTGATGTAGAATGAAGGCGCTACTGTTGCATTTGACGACAGCGCTACAAGCATGGAGTTGGCTACATCTTTCTGTGAAAGGCCCATTTCCTGTGCGCGTTCCCTGTTTACATTAAACATCATGGTAGGGTAGTCGAGGATCTGTTTGATGTTCACGTCTGTAGCGCCGGGCACAGTGCGTATGGCGTTCTTCAGCTTTATGGCGTATTTATAAGAGGAGTCATAATTATTGTTCATGATCTCTATATCTATAGGCGCAGACACGCCGAAATTCAATACCTGGCTTACAATATCTGCCGACTGGAAATAGATGGCGCAGCCGGGGAAATTCTGGTTGAGGTCTTTGCGTATAGCGCGGGCATAATCGTCTGTGGGCTTGTGGCCCTTATTAAGTGATATGAGGATATCGGCATCCATGCTGCTGGTATTATCTGTTTGCACAAAGGCCAGGTTGTAGAATAATGGAACGCCGATCATATCGTTTACTATCGAGAGGTCTTTCGGGCCGACGATGCGTTGTATGTGTGCTTCGGCAGAATCTACCAGTCGCTCTGTTTCTTCAATGCGGCTACCTACCGGGGCACGGAAGTGTATCTTCATCATGCCCGTATCTGTATTGGGGAAGAAGTCCTGGCCGATGACTTTAACAAGGAACAGAGAAATAGCCATGACCACAAGCGTGATGATGAGTACCAATGCCCTGTTCTTCAGCAGCAGGTGCAGCATCCTGCCATACCTGTCTTTGAAATTATCAAAGCGGCGGTCGCGCTCCTGGTTGAATTTAAAGGAGAACTTTTTGAAACGGCTTGCATTCACAGGCGCTTCTGTACCGTGGTGCTCGCTGGCCATGAGCATGCGCGCCAGTACAGGCACGAGTGTACGCGACAGTATGTAAGAGGCCATCATGGAAATAACCACTGAGAGCGCCATAGCCTGGAACAGGTATTTGGACGGGCCAGTGAGTAAAACCACCGGGAAGAACACAATGCAAATAGCGAGTGTAGCCATGAGCGCGGGCACGGCTATTTGTTGCGCCCCATCCAGTATGGCGATGGTGAGCGGCTTGCCCAGCCCCCGGTTTCGATGTATGTTCTCGACCTCCACCGTGGCATCATCCACCAGCATACCTATAGCGAGCGAGAGGCCGCCAAGCGTCATGATGTTGAGCGAATTGCCTGTGAGCTTTAATACAATGATAGCAACGAGGATGGACAAGGGTATAGAGGTACACACAATGACCATGCTGCGCCAGCTACCGAGGAAGAACATGATCATCAACGATACCAGTATAGCGCTGATGATGGCCTCGTGCAGCACACTCTCAATAGAGTTCTCCACGAATACCGATTGGTCGAAATCTACCTTCAGGTCGAGGGCCGGGGGCGCGGTTTCTTTGATCACCGGGATCATTTCTTTAGCAGCTTCTACCACCATGAGTGTGGAAGCATTTGCTTTTTTGAGGATAGAAAGATAGGCAGCACGCTTGCGGTCCACACGAACTATATTGGTTTGGTCGGCAAAGCCATCTGATATTTTGGCGACCTGCCCCAGCAACACTATTTGCCCATCTACCCATTTTACAGGAATCTTACCGAAATCCCTTACGGAGTCGGGGCTGGAATTCAGCTGCACGTTATACTCTCGCGTGCCTATACGGGCTGTACCCGCCGGGATAATGAGGTTTGAATTTTGCAGCGCAGTGAGCAGGTCTACCGGCGAGAGGCCGTAGGCCTGCATGGCTTTGGGGTCGCCATCCACCACTATCTCGCGCTGCTTGCCCCCGAAGGGTGCAGGCGTAGAAAGGCCGGGGATAGTGAACAGGCGCAGGCGTATAAAGTTGAGCGCGTAGTCAAATATCTTGTCCTCCCCCATTGTTTTGCTGCTCATGGTGATCTGCGCCACCGGCACATTGGTGGCATTGAACTGCAGGATGACCGGCAACTGTATGCCCGGCGGCATACCGTGGATGGAAGTACCGGCTACAGCCGACATCTGCGCGATGGCCGCGCCTATATCTGTGCCTTTCTCGAAATATATCCTGAGGATACCCACACCCGGCTGCGACTGCGATTCGATACGCTCCACCCCGTTTACGGAGGAGGATATACCACGTTCGCTGAGGTATACTACTTTCTTTTCCATTTCGGCAGCAGACAGACCCGGATAGGTCCATATTACCGATACTACGGGAATATCTATAACGGGGAAGATATCCACCATCATAGACCTGATGGACATTATGCCCATCATTAATATCAAAAAGGCCATAACCCCAACTGTGTAGGGCCGCCTTAACGCGAATCTAACTATCCACATTCTTTAAAATTGAACTTTGAAACTTATAGTAAAATGTTCTGCATCGAAGGGCATACGCATAACGAAGCCGGCAGATGAAGGAATAATGGCTTGCATTACATGAGCAATGCAACTTTTGACTTGTAAAGAATATCAGACCCGGAAATGGCGATACCTGAGATAAAGCGGCACAGCGCTGAGGCTAAGACCAGGGTCCTGGCCGTTCGGTGCATCTACTTCTTCCCTTTTGCCGGTGAGGAACCGGAGGGCAGAGCAGATAAGTGTGGGTAATATAACTAATAAAAGACCATCGCTGCCGCCTGAAAAATGATGTGTGGCAGCAGAAACAGCCAGGGCCTGGTTGTGCTTATCGGCAATGCTGCAGTCTTTTCCTTCGGGGATGCCCAGGTGTTCCATGGAAACCTGCTCAGTGGGCGGATAATGCTTATAGAGCTGCATCCGGATGTATTTCTTCACCGGGGTGGAGAAAACTACAAAGAACAAAGCAAGCCCCATCCATAATGAACGGGTAAGCCGGGATGCCCTTTGTTGGTCGTTTTGCATAAGCAG
>CAIVKT010000276.1 GCA_903906615.1 uncultured Bacteroidota bacterium
GGGCATCAAGTAATATCCGTTACCGCATACAAAATAACGCTCCGGGCTGCATAGTTCGGAGCGTTGCTTTATAATGGGAGATGTATAACCGATAGTGTTCCTTAATTTTGAATGACCATGCCTGCTGATACAATAAACATACTGGCCATAGAGTCCTCCTGCGATGAGACAAGCGCGGCGGTGATACAAAACGGCAAAGTGCTGAGCAACCATATAGCCACGCAAAAGGTGCATGAGCGCTTTGGCGGTGTGGTGCCTGAGCTGGCATCGCGCGCGCACATGCAAAATATAATACCCGTAGTAACTGCGGCCATGCAGGATGCCGGTATGAAAAATGAAGACATCACCGCGGTGGCCTTTACGCAAGCGCCGGGCCTTATAGGCTCGTTGCTGGTAGGTGCTTGCTTTGCAAAGTCTTATGCGCAGGCACTGGATGTACCATTGATAGCCGTACACCATATGCAGGCACATGTGCTGGCGCACTTCATAGAACAGAGCCCTGAGTTCCCGTTCCTGTGCCTTACGGTATCGGGCGGGCATACACAGATAGTGCTGTGCCGCAGCCACCTGGATATGGAAGTGCTGGGCGAAACCATAGATGATGCCGCAGGCGAGGCATTTGATAAAGTAGCCAAGATGCTGGGCTTGCCTTATCCCGGCGGGCCGCTCATAGATAAGTATGCAGTGCTTGGCGACCCTAAAAAGTTCAAATTCCCGATGAGCGAAATGAAGGACTATACCTTTAGCTTCAGCGGTGTAAAAACATCTGTTCTGTATTTTTTGCAGGCACAGAAAAAACTGGATAGTGAGTTTGTGGAAAAGAACCTCCATGATATTTGCGCATCGGTGCAATATACCATAGTGAATACGCTGATGGCCAAGCTGCGCAAAGCGGCCAAAGACCTGGGCATAAAGCACATTGGCATAGCCGGTGGGGTTTCGGCCAACAGCGGACTGCGCAAAGCGCTTACCGAAACAGGCGACGAACTGGGCTGGAAGGTATACATACCCCGCTTTGAATACTGCACTGATAATGCAGCTATGATCGGTATTACCGGCTACTATAAATTCCTCAATGGCTCGTTTACGGATATGTCCGTTATCCCGAGCGCAAGGGCGGCGTGGTAATGAGCAATTCTTATTTTCAGTTCAAACAATTCAGAATAGCACAAGAGCGGTGCGCCATGAAAGTAACTACCGATGCCTGCATACAAGGCGCCTGGACACCCATACACAACACAGTGAACAAGGTGTTGGATATTGGTGCAGGCACGGGCTTATTATCACTCATGCTGGCGCAGCGTAATGTTGATATTGCCATTGACGCAATAGAGATAGACGCGGCTGCGGCAGCACAGGCCACTGAGAATATCAGCGCCTCGCCATGGAAAGAACGTATCCATATTCATGAAGGGGATATTCGCAATTTTGCGCCCACATGCAAATACGATCTGATCGTTACCAATCCTCCATTCTTTAATAACAGCCTGCTGAGTGATAAGGGTAACATCAATGCCGCACGCCACACACAGGCATTGCCTTACGAGGAGTTGCAAAGTGCAATAAGCAGGCTGCTCCACGACGATGGCTACTATTCTGTACTGCTGCCATACGCAGAGTATCAATTGTGGAAGGATATGCAACTGGCGCAAGGCTGGAAGGAGTGTGGTAGTCTGTCAGTAAGCCACATGCCGGGTGCGGCAGTAAAGAGGGTAGTGGGGTTATTCAGTAAATTGCCTGCCGCCCAAGTGATAAAAGAGCAGCTGGTAATTAAGGATGAAGCCCAAGAATACACAGCCGAATTTAAACGATTGATGGCATCGTTTTATCTTGATCTGTAGCAGTTTTTTTCTGTGTCTTTCTTTTGAAAAGAAAGAACAGGCAGATCAATATCCAGCCCATCCATACCAGGTAAAATCCGTAATGAAATCTTCTGCCCAGCAGGCCATGTGAGAAGTCAGTAGTGAAGTCGTCGTAGGTGAGGTACAGTCCGGCTGCGGCAGCAAGCAACAAGATGAAGTGAATGAAGCGTGCAGAGGCAGCGCCCGCTTTTTTTTGCAGGAAAGAATGCAGCGCATACAGCAGCATAAAGAACAGGAACACAGCTATGGCGCCCTGCCACCATATTTTCAGCAGGTTGTATTCGCGGTAAAAGAGTGTCATGCCCACGCGGCCTATCCACGAGGCTTTCGACATCAGGTAGCCGGAAGCTACGGAGATGCAGGCTAAAAGTACTACAAGGAGGAAACTGCGTTTCATGGGTGGTTGGTTGCAGCCACAAAGTAACGGAATCGTATTGCTAAAAAGTGCAAAAAAAATCCGGCTCGCCTGAGCCGGATTTTTGAAACATAGTTTGCTTATTGCATA
>CAIVKT010000277.1 GCA_903906615.1 uncultured Bacteroidota bacterium
AGGCTGAGTACCACCCAAGCCGATCAATCCGCTATAGGTACTTGGATCATTAAAACCGGTGAAATAAGGGTCAAGGACCAAAGACGTTGATACAAGATTATTCCCGCCAAGGGTAGGGCCTGAATAAATATCCTCCGAAGAAGTATCAAACCACATGTATGGAGCTGCAACGCCTGCGTTTCCGCCGGATGTGTAGCTGCCACCCAGTACATTGGTGTATTGGTAATCACCGCCGTAGTTATACCACCTGCTGCCACCAACGGTGGTAGTACGTGCAGATGCAGTATGCGCAGCAGATACGCCAGCTACTGTCTTATTGATGGGAGTACCTGCATTTACGGTTACATGGGATTGCTGCACCTGGCCGTCTACAAATACAACACTTTTATGAGCTTCCTGCCCATAAGAGATACCGGCTATTAAACCAGCTGTTAAAAGTAAAATTGATTTTTTCATACTATTTTTTTTTCGAATAATAATTTGATGATAAAATTAGAGATAAACTTTGTAACAAAAAAATTTTTTAAAAACATTTTCAGCAAAATCCCCCCAAAATGCGGGTTAACTCCCCTGAGCAACAACTACTTAAAAAAAACTGCCAATACTTAATAGCAGCAATTTCCATGCCACATTTAACAAAATTCACAGGGTTTATGTCACTGAACTGTGTGTTTTTATACACTTTCCCATTCCCAAAAGCTACCTTTGCGCTGTAATATAATAGTATACGGGCTTGCGCCACACAAATCAAAGATCAATGCTCCCCCAATTCGATAATACAGAAATAGCTTTCCAATACCGCAGCAACAGCGAATTAAAGCGCGCGCGCTTTCTTTTCTCCTCTATGGGATCACCTATGCTCACCAGCATAGGCATGAAGCTCACCCAATTTGCTATTTCGTGGAAGCTGCCCATAAAGGGCCTCATCAAGCATACCCTCTTCGATCAGTTCTGTGGTGGCGAAACCATTGACGAAGCCGCCGCAACAGCCGCTGTGATCGCAAAATACGGCGTAGGCACCATTCTCGACTATGGAGTGGAGGGTAAGGAGAGCGAAGAAGACTTTGATAAGGCCGTACCTGAGTTCATCAAGGCCATAAAGTACGCCGCAGCCAATAAAAACATACCCTTCATCAGCATTAAGATCACCGGCTTTGCGCACTTTGCCCTGCTGGAAAAGATACATGCACAAGCAACACTGGCCCCAGAAGAGCAGGCCGCATGGCAGCGCGTGTATGGACGCATAGACAGCATATGCAAGGCCGCCGCCGACAATAATATAATGGTGCTGGTAGATGCCGAAGAAAGCTGGATACAGCAACCGGTAGATGACCTCACCGATGCCATGATGGAAAAGTACAACAAAGCTAAAGCCATTGTGTACAACACGTTCCAGCTATACCGGCACGACAGGCTGGAGTTTCTTAAAGCATCTTTCCCCGTGGCCACCGCAAAGGGATACATTCTGGGTGCCAAGCTGGTACGCGGCGCCTACATGGAAAAAGAAAGGGCCCGTGCAGCCGAAAAAGGCTACCCATCGCCCATACAGCCCGATAAAGAAGCTACAGATAAAGACTATGACGAGGCAGTGCTCTTTTGCCTGCAACACCTGGACCGCATAGCCCTGTTCATAGGCACACACAACGAGGCCAGTTGCCTCAAAGCCGCCAAGTACATGCTGGACAACAACATAGCCGCCACCACAGACCGTGTATACTTCTCACAGCTATACGGCATGAGCGATAATATGTCCTTCAACCTGGCGCACGAAGGCTACCATGTAGCCAAGTACCTGCCCTACGGCCCTGTGCAGGATGTGCTGCCCTACCTCATGCGCCGCGCGCAGGAGAACACCAGCGTAGCCGGCCAAACAGGCCGCGAACTACTACTCATCAACAAAGAAATTAAACGCAGAAAGCTATAATTAAATGAGAACACCTTCCTCCGCAAAAAAGCTACGGCGGATGAAAGGAGAGACAGAGCGTACAGCGGGATTCGAGAACAGGAATATCTTAGCGCCCTTTGCGGTTTGTCTTTGCGCCTTTGCGTTAAAAACTTATCTCACCAGCCTCAATACTGGCATTGCGTAGTCACAGGCAGCCAATTTGTGCTTTCAGTAGCAGCAGTAAAGTGATTACTGCCTATAGTTATATACGGGCAAAGGCTTTTGTGCAGACCCATAGCCTTAAAGAAATAATTGCCGGTCGTCAATCCTGAGAAAACCGCCACAGGCGTATCATTCACTACCATGCACACCATGGAGTCGTCGTATACCCCATCCGCAGGCTCATCCAGTGTACCGTACTTGATGTAGATGGTTGCAGTATCCAGCAGCGTGCCATAATGCTCTGCCGTTGCGCGTATGGTTTCATGCCCGCCCTTGCCCCCACCCGTTACCGTGCCACCGGAGTGCTTTTTACAGCCGCCCACAGCAAGCAGCAGCAATGCTGATACAAACAGTATGGAGATCAAACCTTTCATCCTATCAAAGTTAATCATTTTTTGGCGATGACTTTTTCTTAAAAAAGAAATACCGTTGTACTGCCAGGTAATACAATGGATACTCATGCAGGTAAGAGCCATCGCCCAGCGGCAGCCCTACCGATACATCTACACGCACAGACGATCTGATGATGAACTGTACCCCCGGACTCACCTCGGCATAGCTGCCGCC
>CAIVKT010000278.1 GCA_903906615.1 uncultured Bacteroidota bacterium
CCGCAACGCCGCAATAGATAAGCTGCGCTCAAAGGGCGAAATAATGAAAGGAAAAATCCAAACAGGTGAAGACTCCGTAAATATACTGACAGGTGGTTTGAAGACTGAACAGGTAACCGATGCAATAGGACTAAAAAAAATGGTGGATGGGCTGAGGCCGGAATACAGTTCCATTATCAGGTTGGCCTATTTCAAAGGGTACACTATGGATGAAATATCAAAAGAGCTGGAAATCCCGTTAGGTACTGTGAAAACGAGAATGCGCAACGCCATTCACCAACTAAGGGAGATATTTAATAATTAAAGCGGATAATTTTTTATAAAAGTGGACATCAGGCAATACATAGACTCAGGCATTTTGGAAGCATACTTCCTCGGCTCCCTCTCACCGGAGGAGGATGCCCTGGTAGCTGCCAATATTGCTACACATCCTGAGCTTGCCGAAGAACTGCGCAATATTGAAAACACACTGCTGCAACTATCTTCTACCCTGGCTACCGACCCGCCCCCTGGTCTGCAGGACAAGATATGAGATGCCATACAGGCAGGCAGCGCCAATACCAACAAGCATACTACTGCGCCACAGCCCGCTAAAACTATTGCCTTTCAGCCGGAGTACAGGAAGCCTGCACAATGGAAGTATGCAGCCATATGGGTAGCATTGATAGGCAGCGCTGCCGTAAACATCATCCTCTACAGCCAGAATAGTAATAACAAGGCCGCACAGGTAGCCATGAATGCACAGATGGATTCGCTTAAAGCCGCCAAGCAGCAATATGCCAGCCTCCTCTCAGAATATCAAAAGAGCAAGACTATGATGGCCGATACCGGCATGCAAACCATAGTGATGCACACCATGCAGCCCGGCCACGCCATGGCTGCTACGCTGTACTGGAGCAAGAGCAATGGTAATGCCTATGTATCTATGGACGGACTGCCTCAAGCCCCCAAGGGCATGCAATACCAGCTATGGGTGATACAGGGCGGCAAGCCCGTGAGCATGGGCGTACTGCCCAACGATATGGCCAATACCCCCGCCATGCAAAAAGTAGCCATGCAGGTAACCGATGGTCAGGCCTTCGCCATTTCCCTGGAAAAAGAAGGCGGCAACCCCACACCTACTACGGTGTATGTGCTGGGTAAGGTGTAACTGATAGTACACTCACTATATCGAATTATTTGATAAATTTGCATAATGGCAAATGATAGTGCTATATTGTCTTCAATTGCAAATGAGGTGGCAAAGGTTCTGCCGGGAGCTAAAGTGTCGCTTTTTGGTAGCAGGGCCACAGGTACGGCCACTTCTGAAAGTGATTGGGATATCCTCATCCTTACTCATGAACCTGTAACCAGAAAACTGAAAACAGAGATACACAATATCCTTTTCCCCATCAGCCTAAGGATATGTTCATTTATCAATACACTAACTGTGCAGGAAGATGACTGGAAGAATAATCCCGGTTGGTATTCTTTGCAACAAACGATAAAATTAGTTCATTGCGAACATGGAAAATAAAGACCCCTCCATAGCATTGAAACTGTCGAAAGCAAAGTCATTACGGGCTGAAATCGATGTTTTGATGGAGCATAAGTTTTATGTCACTACAATTAGCAGGCTCTACTACAGTTTTTTTCATGCTACAAAAGCATTGCTGCTTACAAAGAAACTTATACCTAAAACACATAGCGGTGTAGTAAATTTATTGCATCAACATTTTGTGCAAAGCCACGAATTCGATCCTATACACGCCTCTTTTTTTAGCAGGTTAATGCAGGAAAGAATTGAGGACGATTATAGTGATGCTATGATAATTGATAAAGAAGAAGTTGAAGAATTCATAACGCCTGCAAGGGAATATGTGGCGTATGTTGATATCTTAATAGTAGATTATTTGTCAGCTTAACACCCCCTCACCACCACCACACTCACACACCCATTCACCGTAACATTACAGAACAGCATGTTTTTAATAACAGTCGAAGACCCCTGCCTATAAACGATCTCCGCAGGCACTCGCTGTGTTTTGAACAGATGATCGCACAGCCATAACCCGAAACCCGATGCTGTGTAGTATTCGCCGCTCAGTTGCTTGAAGGTGGTTATGGTGGTGTTCGGTGTGCAGTTGTCAAGTAGTGTATCTGCCAGGTGCTTGCTTCGGCTGTCGCCGTTCATGCCGGTCATCATTACGTCTATATCTGCACTCGTGAGGCCGTTCTCTGCCAGTGCTTCGTTGATGCCCGTGAGCAACTCTTCGTTGGTGGGTTTTTGCAGCATCTTTATCGTGTGAATGGCACAGGCTGCATTGCCCTGCTCATTGCTCAG
>CAIVKT010000279.1 GCA_903906615.1 uncultured Bacteroidota bacterium
TCCATAATGCGCTCCAGGTCTTCATCGCTGTAAAATTCTATCAATAGTGATCCTTTGCCATTTTTCTTCCGGTCCAGCTTCACCCGGGTAGAAAAGTGTGAAGCCATATTGTCTTCTATACGCTTGTAGGCAGGAGGCAGCTTAGCCGCAGGCGCTTTAACAGCTACCGGCTGCGAGTGTGCATGATTAGCAGCTACATCCTTTACCAGCTGCTCCACTTGTCTTACTGATAATCCCTTTTCTATCGTTTCATGAAAAACGTGTAGCTGCTGCTCTATATGCTCCAGCGCTATGATGGCGCGGGCATGCCCCATGCTCAGCTTGCCGTCTCGCACTGCTTTTTGTATATCCGGTGGCAGTTTCAGCAGGCGCAGGTAGTTGGCTACTGTGCTGCGCTCTTTCTTCATCCTATCTGCTACTACCTCTTGTGTAAGGCCGCATTCGTCCATCAGTTGGCGATAGCTCAGCGCTATTTCTATGGCGTTAAGATTTTCGCGTTGCAGGTTTTCCAGCAGCGCCATTTCCAGCATACCCTGGCTGTCTGCGGTGCGCACATAAGCGGGTATATCTGGCAGGCCGGCCATAGTGGCGGCACGCAGCCTGCGCTCACCGGATATGAGCTGGTATTTCTGCCCGTACCTGATAACGGTTATCGGCTGTATGATGTCATGCAGCTTGATGCTTTCCGATAGCTCTGCCAGCGCCTGTGCGTCAAAGTCGCGGCGGGGCTGCTTGGGGTTCACTTCTATCAGGCTCAGCGGTATGCGGGCCGTGGTGTTATTATTATTGCTCTGATTATTACCTTGGCCGGATACCGCAGGTACACCACTTTTGGGTGCCTGTATCTCTTCGTCAATAGTATCCAGCAAAGCACGGATACCCTTGCCAAGTCCTTGTTTCTTATTGGTCGGCGCCGTGCTCATCTGTTTCGAATATTTTGTCTTCGTTTTTAATTTTTGTCATGTTGTTCTTCTGCAATATCTCCTTGGCCAGGTTCAGGTAGTTGATGGCTCCTGTACTTTCTGCGTCGTAGAGCAGGGCCGGCATACCAAAGCTTGGCGCTTCGCCCAGCCTTGTGTTGCGGTGTAATATGGTGTTGAATACCAGGTCTCCAAAGTGGTTCTTGATCTCTTCCACTACCTGGTTGGATAGCCGCAGGCGGCCATCGTACATGGTCATCAGTATGCCTTCAATTTTCAGGTTGGCGTTGATGCGTGTCTGCACAATTTTAATGGTATTGAGCAGCTTGCCAAGCCCTTCCAGGGCGAAGTACTCGCACTGTACCGGTATCACTACGCTATCAGCTGCTGCTAATGCGTTTACAGTAATAAGGCCGAGCGATGGCGAGCAGTCTATGATGATGAAATCATAATTGGCCAGTTCAGGCTCCAGTGCCTTGCGCAACACAAACTCGCGGTTCGGGTGGTTGATAAGCTCTATCTCCGCGCCTACAAGATCCAGGTGGCTCGGCAACAGGTTTAGGTTAGGTGTTTGTGTTTCCAGTATCACCTGCGCCGCGGCTGTTTCATTCACCATACAGTCATACAGGCTGATCTGGATATTCTTCAGGTCAAAACCGTTGCCCGTAGTGCTGTTCGCCTGCGGGTCGGCATCTACCAGCAATGTTTTGAATTCCAGTACAGCAAGGCTTGCTGCAAGGTTTATTGCGGTGGTCGTTTTGCCTACCCCGCCTTTCTGATTAGCTATTGCTATTACTTTAGCCATATACACTCCCGCTATGGGTTGTTATTTTAGTTTTTGTTAGCACTGAAACAACTACAAGGTAATCGTTTCCCCGATTTTTGGTAATATTAATTCTTTGCCTGCTTTACCGAAGATTTCCTTTGTTTTATCGTGGTCTATTTTGATGAACCCAAAAGTATCAAAGTGTACCCCGATGATCTTATCACACTTAATGAAGTCTGCGGCTATGGCTGCATCATCAGCATCCATAGTGAAGTTGCCGCCAACAGGTAGTATTGCGAAATCCAGTTTTGCATAACGGGGTATAAGTTGCATATCCATCATCAGGCAGGTGTCGCCGCTGTAATAGAAGTTGCCCTCTTTGCCTTGCAACAAGAAACCGCCCGGATTGCCGCCATATGCTCCATCCGGCATCGCGCTGCTGTGCCATGCCGGCAGAAAATGCAGCTTGCCAAATTCGAAATGTGCCGACCCGAAGTTCATCGGGTGTACATTCTTTACCCCCTGTGCCTGCGCCCAGTTGATCACTTCATATGCCGCAATCACCTTAGCCCCTGTGCGGTTAGCTATAGATACCAGGTCGGCCACATGGTCGCCATGGCCATGAGACACTAAAATATAGTCGGCCTCAATGGTGTCCACATCCACAATGCCCTTAGCCAGTTCATTGCCGGTAATGAATGGGTCAAACAATATTTTCACACCGCCTGTTTCTATTCCGAAGCAGGCATGTCCGTAAAATGTAAATTTCATAATGTATCGATGCTTGTAGTAAGGGCAAATTTAAGCATTTGCCTGCATCAAAAATAATAAAGCGGGAATTAGTTTAGGAACGTTGTTCTCTCCTTTATTGCGCCGGGTTGCCGGGTATGGGTACCGGCACCATGTTGTTTTCATGATCTGCCGGGTACATTTCCATATAATGTGGATAATCACGCTCAGGGTGCAGGTCCAGGCTGATGTTCTTCAATATCTGTACCCTGCTTTTGTTCAGGTCTACTTTTTCAAGGAAGGGTGGCAGGGCAGGGGTAAAAACATACTTCCCGCTCTCCCAATACAAGTAACCACCTCTCGCCGGGTCGTAAAAAGTATAATAGTCGGGAAAATAAACATGGGCTGTGGCATCGTAATTGTGTGCTATTGCCCACTCTGGTAATGCTTTCTTTGTGGTATGTGCTGTTTTATGCTTGTGTTTTTTAGGAGTTACGGGCTTGTCCTGCGCAAAGGATAAGTAGGACGTATTGATGAGTACAAATGCAATGAAGATGAGTTTCATAAATAATGCGTGATTATACCCTACTTCGCAATAATATTGTGCCAACAGCCCTATGTAAATAATAAATACTACTTTTTCTTAAAATTGTATATAGTGATTGAAAAAACTTATTTTTATCCAAATTTTTATATCCATGAATGCAACTATAGGCATATACGATAACCACGACCTGGCTGTTGAAGCCGTACAGAAATTAAGGGATCAGAACTTCCCTGTCAAGGAAGTTTCCATTATAGGATTGACGCATAGCGAAGATGTGGATAAAAGTATGCACATCACCGAGCATAACCCGATCAAAGCAGGTGGCGTGGCTACAGGCGCTGTTTTAGGTACTACACTGGGTGTGCTTACCGGTATCGGTATGTTTGCCATACCCGGTGTTGGTTTCCTGTATGCCGCAGGTGCAATTGTAGGTGCAGTTGCAGGCTTTGATTTTGGCCTGATAGGCGGTGGCATCGCTTCTGCTATATCCACCACTATGGGTATCAGGCACGAAGACTCCAAAAAATACCACGATGCCCTTGCCGAAGGCAAATTCCTGTTAGTGGTGCATGGTTCCGACAAGGACGTGAATACAGCCAAGGATATACTGGACGAACACGGCACACATTCCTATATCGAAACACACTAAGTTACTGCCGCAGGGCACAGACTATACTTTGATTATTTCAGTTGCCTTATGGAAGTGGGGCAACTGAATAATTTATACGCACGTGAGTAAGAAGAAAGTAGCACAACCCATAACCAGGCCGATCATTGCCGGTAGTGCACCTGCTGCATTGCCAAAGGAATTCAAAGTGCCATATCCATTTTTATGGCTGGCTTTGGCTGTGGTTGCCGTATATGGCGTAAGCATCCATTTCGGACTTACTGAGCTGGATGATTCCATCTTCATTCGCGACTTTCACCTGTACAACGAAGACCTCACCAACCTCGTTGCCTCATTTCATCGTGGCCTGTTCGATGCAGTTAAAGACCCCTACTACCGCCCCCTCTTCATGGATTCTATGATCCTCAATTATCA